>CAKZQX010000812.1 GCA_937141995.1 uncultured Chloroflexaceae bacterium
GAGTGCAACAGTTTTGTGAAAAAGATCAAAAGTGTCCCATGCTGCCGCAGGCGAAGCGGCCTTCAGGTCTGGCACCAGGCCGAAACCAGCGCCACCGCGTAACTTGTGTAACTTACTGGCGTCCTGGCTTTAGCCGGTGGATACCTGCCGGGATAGCGGCATGCTGCCGGGACAGCCTGGTTCGACTGAAGCCGGGACTCCGATCCGGCGATGTCCGGATGAATATCTCAACGTTCATAAGTCGGGACGCCCGATCCGTGATGTCCGGATTTCATGTTCAATATTTACGTCCTGCCATCAGTGATATAGCAATTCATGTGCCGGCACCGGCAAAGCCCTGGCACATGAATTGCTAGACTGACGCCGGAGTACACTATCAGGCAGGTGGAGACGGCTTTACCGCCATAAGCAGATCGTGAGGAGGTTGTATGACAACAGTTCAAGCGCGTACCCAGGCGAAACCGCCACCAGCACTGCCCACTGTGGGGATGGGCGCTATCGCCGGGATGCGGTCGATGGCGGCTCCGGCGCTGGTCAGCGATTATGTTACGCGGACCCGGCCGGAGCAGCGCGGCACCCCGGTGCAGTTCCTGACTTCGCCCCGGGTGGCAACGGTGCTGAAACTGCTGGCCGTCGGCGAACTGGTGGCGGATAAGACACCGCAGATCCCGGCGCGTACGGACTGGCCCTCACTATTGGGGCGCTGTCTGTCGGGGACGGTTGCGGGCGCGGCGTTGTATGCCGGAGCGGGCCGCCATGCCATCCCCGGCGCGCTGCTTGGGGGTACGGTAGCAGCGCTGTCAACCTTTGGCAGTTACCATCTGCGGCAGTATGTCGGCCGCCGCTTCAACCTGCCCGACCCGCTGGTTGGCGTAATTGAGGATGCAATTGTCATTGGTGGTGGCATCGGGCTGCTGCGCCGGCTGCCCCGTTGAGCCGTTATACTAATTTGTCATCAACCCGGCAACCAGCCGGAACGGACGCAACGGGCGCAGGCCGGCACGTCGCCATGCAGCATCTCTGCGTCCCCGGTGTTCTGTGTGGCTATGACACCAAATCGGTATTACGCTTCCCAGGTACACCGTAGTTCGATGCCACAATGGTCGGACAGGTAGCGCCGGCTGCCGTCGATCAGTGGCTGCTTTTCGCAAAAGACGATATCGGCATGCACCTGCATGTCGGGCAGGTTCGGCGCGCGGAAGAGAGCAAAGTCAAGCGGCAGCGCATAGCGCCCCGGCAGCCCCGGCAGCGCGCGATAAGTCGGGCGGGTATCACCCGCCAGGGGGTCGGTCAGTCCACTGGCCTGCATGAACTCATGGTAGAGCGTACTGTCCCGGGGAATATTAAAATCACCCGCAACAATCACCAGCGCGGCTTGCGGCTGGGCGACAACCAGTTCGGCCAGTTGCCGGAGTTGTTGCTGTTCAACGCGGGCAAACGCATTGGCGGGTTGCCAGTCGCCGGTGTAGTTGGCATTGAGATGGGGGTTCAGCACAATCACCGGCAGCCCGTGAATATACATGATCGTACGCAGCACGCCCTTGCGCAGCAGCCAGTCCATAATGCCCAGAGTATACCAACGCCCGCGCTCGTGATAGCGCGTATAGTCGGACTGCGCCAACGGCACTCGCCCCAGCGTGAGCAGGCCGCCCATAGGGGCGTGAAAGAAGGTCCAGGCCGCGCTGTGGGGGTATGCCGTGCATGCCCGGGTCAGCAGGTGGCGGTAGGCGTGCAGTTGCACCTCCTGCAGGCAAACCACGGTCATATCGGCCTGGTTGAGCAGGCGTGCCAGCGTCAACAGGCGCGGACGGGTTTTGACGGTCGGAACCCCAAAGCAGTTGAGGGTCACCAGGGAAAATGTTGCCATGCCTGTATTATAGTCTATGGAGCAAAGAACCAATATGCAATTCTCCACCATAATCCGCTATGGCATCTGGTGTGGTATCGCGCAGACGGCCAATGCCAACCGGCAGCAATACCGTATGACGACGACCTGGCTGCCGCACCTGCTGATGAACAGCGTCACATTGCTGCTGCCCGAGATTTACCGTGCTCTATTGGCCTGCCAACCTCGACCGGCAAACCCCGCGCCAACGGCAACCGTCCGACATACTGTGCAGGCCACGCTGGAGACAATGGTGTGCAACAACCCGCGTTATGCGGCCTATGTTGCGCCGCTGGCGGCGGGTTATCTGACTTCCCATCCCCGCTTTAACATCTACAAGGGCGACTGGGCCGAGAAGGAGTTTGCCGGGTTGGGGCTGGATGCGCTGCCGCATATCGCAACCGCCTTTGCCCTAACGGCGCTGGTGTGCGATACAGCCGGCGTAGCGGCCCGTACAACCGCAGGGACGTGCCGGCCGGAACGCCTGCTGCGCTGGAGTAGTCGCCACCGGGTAGCGGTTTCAGCAGTTGTGCTGGCCCTGGTGACCCTCGGCTGGGAAGCGGGCGGGTATCGCATCTACCAGCATGAACTGGCGCAGCGCGGCGATCCGGCAGCGATCAACATGCAGTGGAGCCCCCGTGATATGCTCCAGGATTGCGCCGCAAATGCGATTGGCTGGGTGCTGGCGATTCTGTGGAAGTAATGTGAGAAAAAAGTATGACTGATCTGAACCACTGGTGGCAGCAGGCAATTATCTATCAGTGCTACCTGCGCTCATTTAATGATAGCAACGGAGATGGCGTTGGCGACCTGCCCGGCCTGATCGAGAAGCTGGATTATTTGCGCCGGCTGGGGGTGGACACGCTCTGGATTTCGCCCTTCTACCCCTCGCCCATGGCCGATCTGGGCTTTGATATCACCGATCATACCGCTGTCGATCCGCTGTTCGGCACGCTGGCCGACTTTGACCGGTTAATTGCCGCAGCCCACCAGCGGCAACTCAAGGTCTTGATTGACTTTGTGCCCAACCATACCTCGAAGGAACATTCCTGGTTTGTGGAGTCACGCGCCACGCGGGATAATCCCCGGCGCAACTGGTACATCTGGCACGACCCGGCCTCCGATGGTGGGCCGCCAACCAACTGGCGCACAGTCTTTGGGGGATGCCCGGCCTGGACCTTCGACCCGCAGACCGGGCAGTACTATTATCATACCTACCTGCCGCAGCAGCCGGATCTGAATCTGCGCAACCCGGAAGTCCAGGCGGCACTGCTGGATATCCTGCGTTTCTGGCTAGAGCGCGGTGTTGACGGCTTTCGGATCGATGCGCTCCGGCAATTGATCAAGGATGTGCAGTTGCGCAACAACCCGCCCAATCCGGACTATGACAAGCAGATGCGCCCATACACGGCGGTTCTCCCGGTCCATACCACCAACCAGCCGGAAGTGCATACGCTGGTTACGCAGATGCGCCAGGTGCTCAACGCCTATGGCGAGCGTTTGCTGCTTGGCGAGATGTACAACTCGATTGAGCAGACGGTTAGCTATTATGGCGAACCGGGATCAGGGGTGCAGCTTCCGACCAACTTCCAACTGATGTTCCGTGACTGGGAAGCGCAGTCCATCGCCGGGTTGATCGAGGAGTATGCGGCAGCCCTGCCGTCCCACGGCTGGCCCAACTGGATCGTCGGCACCCATGACCAACCCCGCCTGGTGAGCCGGCTGGGGGCGGCCCAGGCGCGTATCTCCGCGATGCTGCTCTTCACGCTGCGTGGCACCATCGGCATGTATTATGGCGATGAGATCGGGATGCACGATGTGCCGATTCCGCCCGATCAGGTGCTGGATCCGCAGGAACGGCTTGAACCGGGCATGGGGCGTGATCCTGCCCGCACGCCGATGCAGTGGGACAGCAGTCCTGGCGCAGGCTTCACCCGGGGCAAGCCCTGGCTGCCCCTTGCCGAGGATGCTGATACCGTCAATGTGGCGGCCCAGCGCGACGACCCGACCGCGCTGTTGACACTCTATCGTCGCCTGATCGCGCTGCGCCGCGCAACCCCGGCCCTGGTCCTTGGCGATTATCGGGCGCTAACAGTTGATGGCAACCTGCTCTCCTTTGTTCGGGAGCACGCAGGGCAACGCCTGCTAGTAGCACTCAACCTGGGCAGCCAGGCGGCCACGCTGGAAGCCGGCTCACGCACTATTCAGGGCAATATCGTCCTCACAACCGGCCTTGATCGGATCGGGGAGCGGGTGGGTGCATCCCTGGCCCTGCGCGGTGACGAGGGAGTGATTGTCACGCTCGTATAGAATATTCTGCCAGGGACGCACAGCAGCGCATCCGCACGGGGCGGGATCGTTGCCTGCGGGAACCCGTACAGGTGCAGGTTCGTCTACATAATGTTACTGATTTTTCGCAGAGCACCCCGCGCGGGGTGCTCTGCTGGTTGGAGAGAGAAGCGAGAGTTCTA
>CAKZQX010000813.1 GCA_937141995.1 uncultured Chloroflexaceae bacterium
TTGCCAAATGCTACTCGCCGTAGGGACGCGCTGCTGCGCGTCCCTACGGCGAACACCCATTCCTTCTTATGGTATGTCAGTGGGAGCCCGCGTCATCCCAACTTTCCGCAAAGATCGTTTCAATCGGCATGGCTGGATATGCAGGATTTACATGGCGAATTTCGATCGGCCAGCCGCCGGTATCGAAGGTGACAACCGGTTGGGAGTGGGCCAGCGCCGCGTTTACAACCTGGAAATCCTGCTCGCGTGCGTCTTTTACCAGTTGTGGCGTGGTAATGATGTAGTTCACCCGCTGCCAGTCACCGCCGAATACATCGTCCCGGATTGCCGGATCGTGTGCGACCTTCCAGTAGTAGTGGGCATTTGGGTATGCATTGCCGCTGTCCGACTGTTCATGCAGATCGGTCCACATTGACTGGTCAATAATAATCAGGCTGTCCGGTGGGATATGCGCTTGTACCCAGGCAACCGTCTGCGCCTGGACATGCGCCTGGTTATTTGTCCAGAGCGTCAGCGGGTTGTCGTCAAAGCCCAGGTGTGGGCTGCCATAGCCGCCCAGCGTGCCGATCAGACAGAGCCCGACCACAACCGGCGGCAGAAAACGCTGCTTACGCGTTGCGATGCGGGCAAACCAGGCGCTGGAAGTCTGGATGCCTTCGATGACAAGGCCCGCAATCACACCCAGGTTCAGCGCCAGAAGCGGGAGCAGCGGCACCAGGTAGAATGCCAGGGTTTCGCCGCCCCGCCCCAGGAACAGCCAGAAGGTCAGCGACAGCACCCCCATAATCCCGACAAGCCGACGCTGCCGGATCAGCAGCACGGAAGCCACCGCCGACAGTGTACCCAGAATGACGAGCAGTGGTTCGGCGCGCACCCAGAGGCTGGCCATTGTCCAGAACCGGCTGTTCAGGTCAAACAGGCCACCATCTTTGCCGCGTGACATCTGGAACTGGAGCGTACCAATCAGGCTCTCGGTAGCGTCGGGTGATGCCGGCCAGGAGCCGGGGGGAAAGAGTTCCCCGCGTAGCAGCGCCATCAGCGGGTAGGTTGCGACAACTGCGCCGGCAATTACGACCCAGGCGGCTGCCGGTTGCCGGCGCCGTATCCCTTCCGGGCCGCTGGTCTGAAACCATGCAAGATATGCCAGGCCCGGCAGGAATACAACGATCGGCTCTTTGGAGAGAATCGCAATACCACAGGCGACTGCGCTGAGCCAGACCTGCGTGCGTCTGCTCCGCCCCTCCAGCAACAGCAGAATACTTAGCAGCAACCAGAAGGTCGCCATATTGTCCAGCAACACGCGGCGATGGTAGTAGATGCCGTACGCCGAGAACGCAAATGTCAGGGCGGCGATGGTGGCTGCTACGGTGCTATTCGAGATGCGGCGTGTAATCCGGTAGAGCATAAAAGTCGAGAGCACCTGCAAGAGCAGCATAAATACGCGCCCGGAGTTGATCGGCGTGCCAAAAGTGGTAAATCCGCCGGTAAGCGTGCTCCACGCGGCAAGCTGGAACCATCCCACGGGCGCATGATCGTACCAGTAGGTGTAGGGGGCCAGTTGCCCCAGGCGCGCAACGGCCCAGGCCTGCGACATGTAGGTGCCTTCATCACTCTCGTAGAAGGGAAAGCCCGCCATGTTGATGCCATGCGCCAGCGCGGATATCAACAGGATCAGTCCGATCCCGATCCATTCTCGGCGCAGCAGTGAACTGATTTGCGAGAAAAATGTGTTGGCAAATTTCATTGTATGTCAGCAGTTCGCTTGTATCAAATGTGTTGAATAAATCAGGATCGATATCGCCCCGATACGCCACACATGACCAACCAGAACTGGATATAACGTTAAGAACGATACAACTTCGGCGTATTGGAAAGTGTATGAAGCTGGTGACGCAGCGGAGAGGGGGCCGCCATGACCCCCTCCAATCATTAATGTGCTGCTGTGCGGTGCGGTGGCAGATGGTGCTATCGCGCGCAGGCATGGCTGATAGCGAAACGTGGACCGGTACCTGTCTCCCACCGACCGCTGCCGGGGAAATCCGTCCAGTATGCGTGTTTTAGCCGAACATCATTGCGGCGCTAACCGCCATCACCCCCAGCATAATCATCGCAATCAGGTGAATGTAGTTGCGTGACCCGGCGGCGGGTGCGGCAGCCTGCAGCGCTGTTGCCGCTTCTGCGACTTCTTCGGCTGTCGGCATCGGCACCAGGATGGTGTAGGGCAGTGCCGCGTGCAGCGCCGGGTCGTCACGGCCCGGCATCAGCGGGTCCATCGTCTCCCAGTCAATGACAGTGATGTCGGGCGTTACCGTCGGGCGTGCCGTCTGCTCTTCCTGGATCACCTCAGCGTGAACCGGCTCTTCCTCGTAGATTTCAGCAGGCACTTCTTCTACCAGCGGCGGCTGGTAGAGCGGCTTCTGGTGGGCCTGCGGGCCGGGTTGCACATCGTTGACAACCCGCTGCGCCGGCGGCTGCATCGGTGCGGCAGCTTCCGGCTCGGGCTTCGGGGCCGGCTGCGGCTGGGAATATGTCCAGGCTGTGGCCGGGCCGGGTTGCTGTGGCCGGGCAGCGGGTTGCGCCTGCGGCATCGGCTGCTGCGCATACTGAGCCGGGCGCTGCTCCTGCCCCGGCATCAACTGGAGTTGTGATGGGTACAGCGTCACGGCATCGGTCAGTGCAGTGCGGAAGGCATCGACGCCGGCATAGCGATGGTTGGGCTGCTGTGCTGTGGCCTGCCGCATAATGTGGGCCAGAGCCGGCGGGCAGGCGAGTTCATACAGATTGTTCAGTATGGGCAGGCTGCCGCCGTTCTGCTTCTGAGCAATAATGCCGATGGCGCTGCCCTCAAACGGCAGTTGTCCGAACAAGAGATGGGCCAGCAGGACACCCAGGGAGTAGACATCGCTACGGGTATCGACAATACCGCCAAGGAGCTTCTCCGGTGCGGCATAGGCCAGGACCGCCGTCGGCGCTTTCAACACATTTTCCGGCAGTGGCCGGCCGGGTTCAGCCAGAACGATGCGCTGGTCGTGCGACAGCACAATATTGGCCGGGGTCAGGTCGTGCAGCGCAACGTGATGCTGGTTGGCGTAGGCAACGATATCGGCCACATTGCTAATGATATGGAGCACTTCATCCAGGCTCATGCGGGAGCGCTGGTCGAGCAACTGATCCAGCCGCTGCTGAACCGTCATGCCGCTCAGTTTTTCCAGCACCACATAGGGCACATCGTCATCCAGGCCGGCATCATAGACGCGCACGATGCCATGATGGTTCAGTGATGCCAGGTCGCGCATCTCGCGGACAAAGCGTCCCCGCAGGCGGGGGTCAGTTGCAGCGCCGGCCGAGAGGCGCTTGATTACAACGTCGCGCTCTAATGTTGGCTGATAACCAATATCGACGGTGACCAGATATTGTGCTTCGCTCGTGTCGATCAGTTCCAGAGTATCACGCAGGGTCTGAGCTGTTATAGTGGTATGCATATCAGTCTCCTGACGGCGTTAGAAACGCCGGTTCCTTTCTATGTAGTAGAGATACCAAATGATTACTGGTTGTCCCACTCGTA
Organism: uncultured Chloroflexaceae bacterium; assembly: GCA_937141995.1. Lineage (GTDB taxonomy): Bacteria > Chloroflexota > Chloroflexia > Chloroflexales > Chloroflexaceae > CAKZQX01. The sequence continues at coordinate 3,566 of CAKZQX010000813.1, forward strand.
CGTGAGGGTGCCGTTGTAAAAGCCGGTGGCAAGCCAGGCCCAGCGCTGTTCTGCGATATTTGTGCCGCTGCCCCATTGATTACCACTTGCGGTTCGGGTAAAGGCTGCTGCCAGCTTCGTCGCATAGAGTTCGTGGGCGATCTGTGGTTCTTCGACCAGGAACTTCGGCAGGATAGCACTATAGAGGACCAGGCTCTCGGTTTTGGTTTCGGGCGTCCCGGTGTGGGCATAGCCGGCTGCCAGCTCGTCCTTGTCTTCCCACTCATTGCGCAGGAAACGTGAGGCGGTCAGGAAACTTGTAGCGCGACCTTCTTCGTGCCACTGCTCATCAAGCGCAACCCGCCAGTAGACTTGTGCCGCCGTCTCATCGAATGTGTTGCCATGTGTCGGAGCCGCCGGCGGGTTTGGCATAAGCGCTCCGTCCGCGCGATTGATACCGACATATGCGGGCGGCAAGCCGGCCGAGCGGCGTTCGCCCAGCAGGTCGGTGGTGACATCGGCCAGCAGTTGATAGTTGGTATCCAGGACATTCTGCCAGTCGTGCTCCGGGTCAACCTCGGCAAAGAAGTGATAGGCATACGGTGCGAATGTTGCCGGGGCAAAGATAACCTGTTCATCACTCACGGCCCAGTCACCGGCAGCCAGGTAGAACGCGCCGTTAATCTCTACCACTGATTGCTCCCAGATCTTCTGAACCATCTCGACACCGGCGCGGCCGTAGCTGGCATCGTTCCAGCGACGCTCGGCCAGCAGCAGTGCCAGGGCCGCATCGGTATCGGCATCGGTTGCACTGCGGGCCTGCACACCCGGTTCATTGGTGTGGTAGAGCAACCGGGTGTCGTTCTGCAGGTTCAGGCGTGTCCAGGTCCAGACATCATCAAATGTGTCCCGGTCATCCATCCAGACCGCCATCAGCATTGCGGTTGCCTGATCCTGCGCCGTGGTATAGCCTTCAACCGGGCGGACCTGGCCATCCTGGATGAAGCGGTCACGGAAGCTCGCGTAGGAGCTACGGACAATCTCGTTGACGGCAATACCGGAGTGATTGACCTTGCGGATTTCGATAGCCGCATCACCGACGCTAAAGCTATTAATTGGCGTGGAACGACTATAGGCTTCGTAGGTCAGCTTGCCCTCGTCCTGCTCAAAGATTTGCTCCAGGCCAGGAGTCATAATTAAATAGTCAATATTGCGCCAGTCCTCTTTGAACAGATCCTCGTAGACGGCCGGGTCATTCGCAACTTTCCAGTGCGAGTGCGTGCCCAGAAAGTCGGGCTTGCCCGGCCCGCCGTCACGCAGGTTGACCCACAGGTCATCGTCTACAACGATCTGCGCATCAGCCGGGACATGGTCCTGTACCCAGGCGAGTGCCTGCCGCTGCGTCGTCGTCAGGTTAAGCGTAAAGATCTCGCGCTGTCCATCCAGGTTGAACCAGCCAATAGCAATGGCGGCGACAACAAACGCGGGCATCAGAGCCGGCGCGCGCGCAAGCGTGACCAGGTCAGCCAGGGCCAGGCCGGCATTGAGCGCCATAAAGGGCAGTAGCGGAATAATGTAGAAGTCGAGCACCTCGGTGCCCCGCGCGACCCCCAGAATAGCGCAGACCGAAAGTAGCGCAACAAAGCGGCGCCCGTGATCCCCCCGGATGAGATTCCAGAGCGTTGCCGTGACACCGATTCCCAGCAACCAGGGGTCACGGATAAGCCAGTTGGTGGTCAATGCCTGGTAAAAATCGCTCGATGGCTCCCAGGGTGCGCCACCCGTGCGGCTCATCTGCCAGAACATGGCCCCCAGCAGCGTGACGCTCTCGCTATCACCCGAAAGCGGTGATGAAAAGGACAGATCGAGCAACTCCTTACGGAGTGTTGCATACAAGAAATAGAGTGAGATAGTTGCCAGTGTGCCAAAGATCCAGGCAGCGCGCGCAAACCGCAGGTGATGTTGCGCAACTTGCGTCCAGACCGCGTAGAAAAACGCGGGAAACAGCAGGATCGCGCTCTCCTTGGTCAGCACGGCGAGACCCAGACAGACGCCGCTGTAGAAGACCGGCCAGAGCCGTCCATCGTTTTGCAACATCAGCATGGTGGCAAGCAGGGCCCAGAAGACCATAATATTGTCGAGCAGCACCATGCGGCCATAAATAATCACCAGCGGCGAGAGGGCGTATAGCAGGCCGGCAGTGATGGCGGCAAATGGATTATTCGTCAGCCGCAACACAACACGGAAGAGCAACACATTTGATATGACATGCAGTAGCAGCAT
>CAKZQX010000814.1 GCA_937141995.1 uncultured Chloroflexaceae bacterium
CGGCGCTTCTGGGCGAGTCTGCTGCTACGTTCGCTGATCCTGGCGGCCCTGGTGCTGGCGCTGGCCGGAACGCAGGTGGTGCAATCCGTCGATGATCGGCAGGTCGTGTTTCTGCTCGACAGCAGCGACTCGGTGGCTCTGTCGCAGCGGGCGCGCGCCGAAGCCTACATTCAGGATGCCCTCACCGCGATGCCGGCCAATGCGTAGGCCGGGATTGTGGTGTTTGGCGAGCATGCCCAGGTGGAGCGGTTGCCCGGCTCCGCGCAGATGCTGGGCACTATCTCCAACATTCCCCCGGGTACGCAGACCAATATCGCCGATGCGATCCAACTGGGGCTGACCATGCTGCCCGCCGAGGCGCAGCGCCGGCTGGTGCTGCTGAGCGATGGTGGCGAGAACAGCGGCGATGCTCAGGCGGCCGCGCGGCTGGCGGCGGCGCAGGGTGTGCCGATTGACGTGATTCCGCTCAACGGTGTGGCGGATGGCCTGGATGCGCAAATTAGCGGGCTGGAACTGCCCGCCACTGCCGGAGAAGGCCAGCAGTTACGCCTGGTCGTCGATCTGGAGAGCCGTGGACCGGGCGGGAGCCTGCCGACCGAGGCGCGGCTCCAGGTTGAGCAGCGCTTCACGCTCACCTCAAGCGAAACGCTGGTCGATCAGCCGGTCGAGCTGACCGGGGAGCCGCAACGCTTCACCGTGACACTCCCGCCGCCAACGGCCGATTTTAACCGCTACGTAGTCCGGCTGCTGGCTCCCGGAGATATACGCCAGGAAAATAATCTGGTTGAGGGCTTTACCCTGGTGCAGGGTCGCCCGCGCCTGCTGCTGATCACCGGCAATCCTGATGCCGCGCGTAATCTCAACGCCGCGCTCATGGCGACCGACCTGCTCGTCGAACAGGTGCCGCCGGCTCAGGCTCCCACCAGCCTGGGCGATCTGATCGTCTACGACGCTGTGATCCTGGTTGATGTCTCCGCGGATGAGTTGGGCCAGACTGCGGCGATTCTTCCGGCCTATGTGCGCGACCTGGGGCGCGGCCTGGCGATGATCGGCGGCACCCGGTCGTTTGGGATGGGCGGCTGGCGCAATACGCCGGTGGAGGAGGCGCTGCCGGTCGAGATGAATCTGCGCCCGGAGGTCAGCCAGCCCCCCGTCAGCATTGTGGTGATTATCGACGTATCAGGTAGTATGGCGCAGGAAGAGGGGGGCTATAGCAAAGTGCAACTGGCCGCTGCCGGTGCCGCCCGCATCGCTGCGCAACTGCGTGACGAAGACGAAATTACCGTGATACCCTTCGACACGCAGCCCCAGGGGACGGTCGGGCCGCTGCCGGGGACGCAACGGGCCGAGGCGATAGAGCGGGTGAGCCGGATCGGGGCCGGTGGCGGGGGCATTAATATCTACGATGCGCTGCAGGAGGCGGCCGGCTACATCCGCGACAGCGAGAAACCGGTGCGCCATATCATCACACTGACCGACGGCAGCGACACAGTGCAGCAGGAGGGTGCGCCCGCCCTGGTAGACGAGTTGCGCGCCGAGGGCGTGACGGTCTCCTCGGTGGCGATTGGGCAGGGCAAGGATGTGCCCTTTCTGGAAGATATTGTCCAGCGCGGCGTGGGGCGCTTCTTTCTGACGGAGCAGGCCCGCGATGTCCCGGAGATCATGGCCCAGGAAGCCACTTCGCTGATTCAGCCATTGATCATCGAGGAGGAGTTTGTGCCGCGCCGTTTTGGGAACCACCCGATCTTACGCGGCGTGGAGGCTGTTCCGCCGCTCTATGGCTATGTGGCAACCACCCCCAAAGAGAGCGCCCAGGTGTTGCTGGCCTCTGATCAGAAAGATCCGGTACTGGCCGTCTGGCAGTATGGCCTGGGTCGCAGCCTGGCCTGGACCCCCGACATGCAGGGGAAGTGGGCGACCGACTGGGTCCGCTGGCCGGAGTTTCAGCGCGTGACGGCGCAGATGATCACCTGGCTGCTCCCGCCCGCTGATGGACAGCAGTTGACGCTGGACACTCGGACGGTGAACGGGCAACTGCTACTGACCGCCCAGGCAACCACCACAACCGGCACACCGGCGACCGGGCTACGTGTGGCGGGCCAGATGGTTGCCGGCGATGGGCAGGCCATCGCGCTGCTGCTCAAGGAGGTAACGCCGGGGCAGTATCGCCTGGCAGTGCCGGAAGCCCCCGCGGGGGTCTACCTGGTGCAACTGGTGGCAACCGATGCCGCCGGTCAGCCCCAGGCCGGCGTGACCGGCGGCGCAGCAGTGCCTTTCTCCGGCGAGTATCGCAGCCAGGGCGACAAACCCGCCCTCCTGGAGCTGCTGGCGGCAACGACGGCGGGACGAACCAGCCCGTCCGCTGCGGCCGTCTATGATGATCCCGGACAGCAGACGGGGCTGGTACGCGAAGCCGGCATGACGCTGCTCTGGCTGGCGCTGCTGCTCTTGCCGTTGGATGTCGCGGTGCGGCGGCTGTTTGTGGGAAGGCTGCGGAGCGCAGAGCGCAGAGCGCAGAGCGCAGAGCGCAGAACGGCAGGCGCAGGACGCAAAGCGCAGAGCGCAGAGCGCAGAGCGCAGAATGTGGAACGCAGAACCCAGAGCGCGGGTGTGGCAGGGCAGGCGGCTCAACCGGAAACGCAACCATCGGCGTCAGGTGATCCGCTGGAGCGGTTGCGGGAGGCCCAGGCCCGCGCCCGCCGCCGCGCTCGGGGCGAGGAGTAGGAGCACAGCATGCTGCGCTCCTCTTGACAAACCGAGAGTTTAGAGGTAAACTATCCTTGTCATGACACACAGACGACGACATAGTGGTGTCCGGCAGACGGCGGTGCTGGCCTGGATGCGGCTGGCGCGGATCTTCCAGAAGGTCGATACCGCATCGGCGCAGATGTTTCGGGCGCACCAATTGAGCACGGCGCAGTTTGATGCGCTGGCGCAGATTGGGGCTGCGGGCGGTATTACCCAGCAGGAGTTAGCCAACGCGCTGCTGGTCACGAAGGGCAATATATCGCAGCTTATTGTCCGCCTGGAGCAGCAGGGCATCGTTACCCGGCGGCAGTCGGGGCGTACTAACTGCCTCTTCCTGACCGAGCGAGGGCAGGCGCTGTTTAATGCAGTGGTGCCGCAGCAGGAGGCGCTGATTGCCGAACTCTTCTCCCCGTTGTCACCGGAGGAGCAGCGCCAGTTGCTCGTTCTGCTGCGCAAGCTGGATCACGGGCTCGTGCGATGACCGGTGTTCTGCCGGGACGCGCTTATGAAGGTTGAATGTTTACTCCGAACATCACTGGAGTCCCGGCTTCCGCCGGATCAGGCGTGCCCGGCAGGAGGCCGCTGTCCCGGCAGGTATCCACCGGCTAAAGCCGGAACTCCCGGTCATTGCATATCCGGGTTTTTTCTCAAACTTCAGTAGTGCATCTGCTTTCCGACTGCCTGAAAGCGACCCTTACGAAGATAATGTAGACTGCAAAAAAATTTATACCTAAAGTTTAGTTCTAAACTATGGAGGGGCAAACGATGGATACGCCGATTCTGGGCATACATCATGTGACCGCAATTGTCGCCGATCCGCAGGAGAACATCGACTTTTACACGGGTGTCCTGGGCCTGCGCCTGGTCAAGCAGACGGTCAACTTTGATGATCCATACACCTACCATCTCTACTATGGCGATGAGTTGGGGCGTCCCGGCACGATTGTCACCTTCTTTCCCTGGGTCGGTATCCGGCCCGGCAGTCGGGGCACCGGCCTTGTCAGCGCGATGGCCTTTGCTGTCCCGGCGGCGGCGCTTGATTACTGGGCTGCGCGGCTGGCGGACCATGGCGTGCGTGCAAGTGAGCCGGAGATACGCTTTGGTGAGCCGGTGCTGTCGTTCTATGATCCGGCCGGCCTGCTGCTGGAGATCGTCGCTCAACCCGGCGCGGAGGACCGTCCGGCCTGGCAAGGCGGCCCGGTCCCGGCGGAGTATGCGCTATGCGGGCCGGCGGGCGTCACGCTGACCCTGCAGGCTGCCGCGCCAACCGCCACGCTGCTGACTGAGCGGCTGGGCTTTCGCCACAGCGCCACTGCGGGCAACCGCACGCGCTACCTGATCAGTGATGGTTCAATCGAGACGGCGGTCGATATCCTGGCGCGCCCGGATCTGCCCTTTGGGATGCCGGGTTCCGGGTCGGTTCACCATATCGCCTGGCGTGTCGCGGATGCTGCCGGGCAACTGGCCTGGCGCGAGCATCTGACGCGGCACGGGCTGGAGGTTACGCCGGTACGCGATCGGCAATATTTCCACTCGATCTACTTCCGAGAACCGGGAGGCGTGCTGTTTGAGATTGCTACCGATCAGCCCGGTTTTGCCACGGACGAGCCGCCCGAGCGCCTGGGGCAACGCCTGATGCTCCCGCCCTGGCTGGAGGCGCGCCACCGGGAAATTGAGCAGCAACTGCCGCCAATTGTAACCAGATCTAATAATTAATACGAGTTGCGCGGTGGGTACACAAACTAGACATTTGCCCAGGTGGAAGCCCGATTCGCCTGCG
>CAKZQX010000815.1 GCA_937141995.1 uncultured Chloroflexaceae bacterium
GGCGTCGCCGCCGCCTGGACCGCGCTCTGCTGCTCATAGAGCTGGCGCTCCTGCTTGTTGCGCTTGCGTAGCGCGCCGGCAATCTTTTTGTCGTCACCGCTTACCGGCTTGTAGGCATCATCGGGAATCCCGGCGTCAACCAGCGCGGCGGTTGCCCCCACCAGACTGTTGCCCCAGCGGATATGGCTATCGAGGAAGTTCAGCGGCATCCCGGCGTTGTAGCCCTCGATCCAGAGCGCCAGCTTGCACAGATCCACCGCCAGCGGGTTGAGGTCCACCCCATAGATGCAGCGGGCAATCACATCGCGCACGGCGCGGCGAAACTCACCCGGCGTGGGTTGCTCCTCGCCGGAGCGCACCTTTGCCAGCTCCCGCCCGATGCGCCGCGCCGCCGCCAGCAGGAAATGCCCGGAGCCACACGCCGGGTCGCAGACCGTAATCGACAACAACGCCGCTTCTTTATTCACCACAAAGGCACGAAGAGCAGCAGGATCTTTGGTATCTAAACCCTTTGTGTCCTTCGTGTCTTTGTGGTTCATATCCCATGCCGCGACGCGCTCGGCAATGACCGGGTCGAGGGCGGATGTGATCAGCTCCTGCACCAGTTCGGGGCGCGTGTAGTAACTCCCGGTCGTCTTCCGCTCCGTCCCGGCCACCAGATCAAAACTCACCACAAAGGCACGAAGGGCAGCAGGATCTTTGGTATCTAAACCCTTTGTGTCCTCGGTGTCTCTGTGGTTAACCGGCTTAATCACCGGACGGTAGTCCAGCAACGACTCGTAGACGCTGCCCAGTTCCTCCACATCGAGAGCGGCATAGTTCACGCGACGCAGGTTTTTGCTCTCCGGGTCGCGGTAGAGCGCGAGCGCCCGAATAGCCCGCAGCAGATCGGCATTGCGCAGGCGAGTGGCATTGGTCAGGTCGGCGCAGGCCGCCTCACTGAACAGATCGCCGTCAAGCGGAGCCAGCCCCAGCGTGCGCGGGAGTTGCTCATCGCTCCCCTCCAGCAGGTCAAAACTGGTCAGCAGCCCGATCCAGAGATCATCATAGGGACCGCGCCCCGCGCCGGGCACCTCGGCCAGGCGGCGCAGGCGACTCACCGAGTAGTGCTCACGATAGATCGCCAGCCCCTCGGCCGGGGTGACGGAGCGCTGCTGCTGCTGTACCCGCACGGCCAGATCCGGCTCATCACCAGCGGTGGCAGCGGCCGGCGCATCCTGTGCCGCAATCAGGTTCCGCTCCTCAGCGACCATCAGGAAGAGCAAACGGTAGACCAGCCGTAGCAGTTGGCGGTAGAAATCGAGCGGCGTGAGGGATAGCGCTGTTGATTGATGGAACGCTGATGCCGCGGATGCATCTGATGCTCGCTGATCTTTCTCTTTTTTCTGATCGGCGTGCATCGGCGTGCCGTACAGTTTGGCGCGCAGGGCGGCGTTCGCCGGGTGGCGCAGCAGACCGTTGCCCAGCTCCTTGAGCGCCACTTCCACCCCGTCGCGCAGCCCGTCGCGCACGCGCCCGCCGGCCGCGATGGCCTGCTGATGGTACTGCTCCAGCAGGCAGTTGGGAGCATCGGCGCTGCTGGTGGGCAGGCGCGAGCGGTGGAGCAGCCGGTAGAGCAGCGCAAACTCGCTAAACTTCTCGCTTTCCAGCATGGTGCGCAGGTCAAACTCAACATAGCTGGGGCGGGTAAAGCGGGAGGAGTCGCGTAGCAGGCGCAGGTGTTCGCCATTGGTGACCAGCCCCCAGAGTTGCTCGGTGTTGTTGAGATACTCCTGCACCAGCGCATGCGGTGAGAGGCGCGGGCGGCCCGTGGGCGGGCGGGTATCCAGGCTGCTGCGAAACCCCTGAATATGCACGGGTGGCGCGTCGTCGTCATCATGTGCCCGGTGGGAGATGGCATAGGTGCGCCCCCCGACCAGCGCGGCGGACGAGCGGAAGCTGGGGTCGTAGCCCAGCACGGCCAGCAGCGGCAACACCCAGCGCTCGCGCGTGACCGAGGTGGCCGGGTCGTCAGGGCGGGTGCGCCCCAGGAAGAACTGGAAGGTCTGCCACTGACCACGGATCGCATTCCAGGCGGCGGCCAGTTCGTCGCTCAGGCGGCGCTGCTTATCGAGGCCAAAGTCCGCGGCCCGCTGGCCGGGCAACTCCCCGGCGGCCACGGCCTCCAGGATATCGGCGGGCAGCAGTCCGCCCTCGGTTGTAATCGTTGTATAGGTCATCATCTGTACTCACCACAAAGGCACAAAGGACACAAAGAGTTTAGACGCGCACCACAAAGGTACAGAGGACACAAAGGAACACATTGTATTTTTTACCACACAGACCGAAAGATCACAAAGGTGAAGATAGAACAGGAAACCCCCGGTACACGTTGTGTCTTTGCGGGTAATCCACATCTATCCATTCACCAGCCGCTTCACACCCTGTTTGAGTACCGGAACATTGAAGTTGATCAACAGACCGAGCCGGCATCATTTGAGCCGGAGATAGGTGAGTAACTGCGCCTCATGGATTGGCTCCAATGTTACGACGGATTTCAATTCAACTATCACCAGATCTTCAATCAGGAGATCCAGTTTATAGCCACAATCCAGCCGGACGCCCTTGTACATCACCGGCAAGGCAACCTGCCGTTCATAGCCTATCCCCCGGAGCGCAAGTTCATGCCCCAGGCAGGCTTCATAGGCCGATTCGAGCAGTCCTGGGCCAATAGCCCGATGCACTTCAATGGCTGCCCCAATAATGGTTTTCGACAGAAGATTTGCGCGTTCCTGCATATCAGTTTGGATCATTGGTGTTCCTTTCGTCGTTGGCTACAGCCGGCATGAACCACCAGACCACCGGGACACGTCGCGTTTTGCTTGCTTTTGTGTCCTTTGTGCCTTTGTGGTTATATGACCGGGAGCAGGAGATAGACCCCCAGCACATCCGGCGGGAGATGCGGGCGCACGGTGACACGCCCGCCCTGCGTCTGTGCGCGGACCCGCTGGTGGGCGGCACGCAGCCGTTCGGCCCGCTGCTGCGCACGCGCATTGATATCCGCCTGCAGCTCGGGCAGGTGCGCAACTGCCCGCTGGATGCCCAGACTGCGCTCGTCGGGGGTCACATTCGCGGCGGGTTGCGCCTGCTCCAGCAGCGCCAGGGCCGCTGCTTCATCCAGCCATTCCAGCGCACCCGGTCGCCCGGTGTAGCCACAGACCAGCAACTCCTCCGCCGGCAGTGGCTGCTGGCCGGATTGCCCGTCATGGAACGCAGATGCCGCGGATGGGGCAGATGAACGGGGCGCTTCTGTCTGATCTGTGGTCATCAGTCCAGGCTGCGTCATCTGCGTACTCTCTGCAGTCTTCTGTGCCGGGGGCCGGGTCTCAATCAGCATACGTACCCGCAGCAGCAGCAGAGTGGTGCGCGTGCTCACCCCATTGGTGCGGATAAGCCCGGAGCGCGCGGCGGGAGGTTGCCCCGCTTCGGGCACCAGCACCAGTTCCAGCAGGTAGTCTGCCAGCGCTGCCGTCAGCGGATGATTGCGCCCGATACTGACGACGCCCTCCGGCGCGGGCGAGGCAAAGCTTATCGGCACCTGCGCGGGGGGCATGGCTCCTGGCTTTGGCGCAAACGCTGGTGCCACCCGTTCCTGCACTGCCGACGGCAGCAGGGACCATTGAACCAGAAAGACCGGGAGATCCACCGATGCTCCGATTGCTGCTGTCCGGTGTGCCGGGATGTCTTTCATCTGCGCTGCTGTCAGCGGCGCGCCCAGACGTTCGCATGCGCCGACCACAAACCGCTCCACTGTGGCCGGATCGCCCAGCACGGCATCGGTCTCTTCCAGTTCCCGCGCAACTTCTTCCGGCTTGATGCGCCGCTGCGCAAAGCGGGTGCGGCTCTCTTTTTCCCGCTCCACGGCATATGCCCATTGCTGTTCTATCCCCTGCATGCGGCTTTCGGCATCAGCCAGGGCCGCCTGCTGCTCGGCATCAAACAGGCTCATCTGCTCGGCAGCAGGCTGAAACAGCGAGTCAATCAGCGTCTCGACCATCGTGGTGCTATCCACCGGCAGCGGCACACTGATGCCCAGCGTCCGGTGGATCGAAACCGCTTTGCGCAGCAACACCTGCATCACCGCCTCGTCCATCGGGTTATCCTGCCCGTAGAGCAGCACCGTGCGCACCCGGGCGGACCGCTGCCCGTAGCGGTCCACGCGGCCCTCGCGCTGCTCCAGTCGGTTGGGGTTCCAGGGCAGGTCATAGTGAATCACCGCATCAAACGCCTCCTGGAGGTTAATCCCTTCGCTGAGGCAGTCGGTTGCGACCAGCAGGCGACGCGGACTGGCCTCCAGTTCGGCGACCAGGCTCTCGCGCTCCTCCTCGGAGCGTTCGCCGGTCACTGCCACTACCCGCAGCGCCGTGCCATAGCCGGTCACCTGGGCCGCCAGTTCCGCCGCCAGGTAGTTCGCCGTTGCAATATAGCGGCAGTAGACAATCGGGTTGAAGCCGGCGCGCAGCAACTCCGCCAGCACCGCCCGCAACAGGC
>CAKZQX010000816.1 GCA_937141995.1 uncultured Chloroflexaceae bacterium
CGACCCGTACCTCTACGTATATGATTTCGTATACATGATAGTATTAGAGTTCGGCGTCAATCGGCAGCCAGGCAGAGCAATGCCTGGTCGTCCACGGTATGCAATGGACGGTTACATCTCTTTGCTATCCTCTTCATCTTCGGTAAACAGGCTGTTAATCCGATCCATTTCGGCCGGCGCAACATGCACAAAGTTGCCGGACAGGATACCGGAAATATTGCGGAACGGCTTGCCGATATGCATCCCACCGCCATCGATCATAAACTCACGGATCTCTTTATCATGCATCGAACCGCGCATCTTCAGCACGGTAATACCCCGGCGCATCTCGCCATAAATCTCGACATACCGCAGCAGAATAATCGAGTCGGTTGTGGTCGAAATATGCGCCTCAGTAATTGATGTACCACCGAGCAGCGTCGGGGTGGTTGAGGTAAACAACCCGGCCAGTTCCCGATGTTTGATGAACGAGGTCAGGCTGATCACAAACTCGCGGAACCCTTTCATCGTCGAGACCCGTTCCAGCGCTGAGAGACTGTCAACCGCCACCCGATTGGGCTCAAACTCCTCAATAGTCTGCTTCATGCGGATAAGGTGATCCTCAATGCCGGTGGTTTCGGGGTACTCACAGACTACCCGGAGCTTGCCTTCACGCTCCATCTGCTCAAAATCCACGCCCCACCCGACCGCGTTGCGGAAGAGTTGCTCGCGGCTCTCCTCAAAGGCAAAGAGCAGACAGCGCTCATCATTCATTGCGCCCCCGGCCATAAAACTCGTTACCATCAGCGTTTTGCCGGTTCCGGTAGCACCGGACACCAGCACGACCGAGTCACGGAAGAAGCCCCCGCCGCACATCTGGTCAAGCTCCTGGTTGCCCGAGGTAATCCGAATATCAGTCGATTTCTGCTTGAGTTCAATTGCCGAGAGCGGAATGATGACGAGTCCTTGCTCAGGCATAATGGTAAAGGGAAATTCGCCCTTCTGATGGTTGGTGCCACGAAACTTAAGAATCTCAACGGTGCGTCGGCGTTTCTCATCTTCCATCACATTTCGCAAAATGACCACATTGTCGGCAACAAACTCTTCAAAGCCATAGCGCGCAATATCACCATACTCCTCGGTACGCTCGGCGGTAATCACCGCCGTAACACCCATTGCCTTGAGTGCGGAGACCACGCGAAAAAGTTCGCGGCGCAGGGTATTATTATCGGTAAACTGCGTGAAAATCGCGCCCAGGGAGTCCAGCGAAACCCGCCGGGCATCGACCCGGCGTACGGCATTTTCAATGCGTGCCAGCAAGGCCCCCAGATCATATTCACCAATCACAATTGGCTCAGTTCCCGGTTGGGGCGACGCATCAACGAAAGCCCATTTGCCCTCTTTTTCCCACTGCTGAATATCCCAGCCAAAACCCAGCATATTTCGGCGGATATCATTGGTTCCTTCTTCGAAGGTTACAAAAACGCCGCCCTCATTGCCCTGACGAATCCCCTCAGCCAGGAACTGGCTGGCAAAGACAGTTTTCGCGCTACCGGCCGTACCTGAGATCAAGGTGGTACGGCCGCATGGTAGACCGCCCAGCGATATTAATTCAAAGCCAGGAATATGTGTTGGCAGCTTCTCAATATGGTTTTTCTCTCTCTTATCAAGGGTCATTTATTACTCCTGACCTACAACAACAGTACAAGTTAGGTAGAACGACGCAACTCCAGACCCAAGAGCACCTTCTCGGTATCGGAGAGATCACCAATGATCCGTCGCAGTGGCGGCGGTAACTCCTTAATCAGCGTTGGCGTCGCCAGGATTTTCTCATCCTCGGCCAGTTGGGGACGCTCCAGAACATCGATAATTACCATCTGGTACTGTCCGTCCAATTCATCCTCGCAGATGCGGCGCAAGTTTTCAATGGCGCGTTCCGATTTTGGCGTCTGTCCGGTAATATACAACCTGAGAATATACTTATTCATGCCCCTCCTCCTTCCTGGTTTTCTTCTTGGGAACTGTCGGGGCCCGCGTACTGATACCCAGGGCATAATTGCGGTAGTACGACACCAGATATCCCATAAGTTCAAGGACCATCAAGCGACCTTCTTCAACATACGCCTGTACTTTTTGCGGGGCAGCATTTGTCGTTTTCCGTTTCAGTGCCGTACTATGCATCTTGACCACATCGCGCGGGCTGGCTTTGAGGAAGCCTAACTGCTCGGCAATCAAGCGTAAATCCTCGGATAATTCATAATCGACCTTGTAAGTCCGTTGTTCCAGCGCAATATCCAGCAGATTGCCGTAGCGCTGCACCAGTTCGTTAAAGAGATCCGGCAGCGACTCACGCAGAGGAGTGGCCCCAAACAGGCGCGAGGTCACAGTGGTATTCACCGGCTGCGATAGATGTTCCAGCGAGCGAAACTCGCGCTCATGCTGCTCATCGCGCCGCGCCTGTTCCAACTCTACCTGCATCCGGTGCCGTTCAATGGCGTAGCGGATTGAACGGATGAGCAGCGTTGTATGGATCGCCTCTTTCACAAGATAATCCTGTGCGCCCATCTGTACCAGTTTGATGGCAAAGTTCTCATCCTCGACATCGGTCATGACAATAACCGGCACATCGGGAGCCTGCTCATGTATTTTAACAAACGGTTCAATATGCTGGCTGTCAGGCAGTTGCAGATCGAGTAACGCCAGGTCAAAGGCGTGATCCGCCAGATGCTGAAGCGCTGTGTGCAGATCTTCGGCAATTGTGACTGCAAAGTGGAGATGCGTGGTTTCTTCTCCCCCCGCAAGCATAGACTCCAGACGTTGCACATCCCCTGGATCGTTTTCGATCAACAGAATAGACACGGTAGAATTGGATTTCATCATGGTTAAAATAGTAATATGACTTTGCTGTCTAATAATTAAATAGAATTCATGCGCGATCGCAAGTGTGAATTTACTGGGATAGTAAAATAAAATGTAGCTCCTTGTCCGGATTCTCCTTTTACCCAGATATGCCCACCGTGTCGCTCAATAATCTTTTTGCAGATCGATAACCCGATCCCGGTACCAAGATACTGTTCCCGCCCATGTAACCGCTGAAAAATAACAAAAATACGCTCGGCATACTCTGGATCAAGCCCGATGCCATTATCGCTAACCGAGAAAACCCACTCATCACCCTTGCGTTCGGCGGAAACATGAATATGGAGTGGTACCGTACTCCGAAATTTTATTGCATTTCCTAGTAAGTTCTGAAATACCTGCCCTAACTGGGCCGGATCGGCTATGACCATCGGCAGGGGATCACGCGTGATTTCCGCGTTGCTTTCGCCCAATGCTGCCTGTAAATCAAGCAGTGTCTGTTCAAAGATAGCTTCACAATCCGTTGGTTCAAACTCCCGTCCCCGGATCCCTACCCGCGCATAGGTCAGCAGATCATTGATCAACTGCTGCATGCGCAGGACACCGTCAACTGCGTACTCGATAAACTCATCGGCATCGCTATCCAGTTTTCCCTGGTAGCGCCGCGCCAGTAACTGGGTATAACTGGCAACCATCCGCAAGGGCTCTTGCAGATCATGGGAGGCAACATAGGCAAACTGCTCCAGTTCGGAGTTCGAGCGGGCCAGTTCCTCCAATCGGTGTGCCAGTTCTTCTTCAACGCGCTTTCGTCGGGTAATATCCTGGATCTGGACGACCGCATAGAGCGGTTGTTTCCGAATGTTGCGTACCAGGGAGGCACTGCTCTGTACCCAGATCTCCTGCCCCAACTTATGGATGTAACGCTTTTCAAGATGGTAATAGTTTGTTTCACCCGCCAGCAGATGGTAAAACAGTCCCAGATCCGTCTGCAAATCGTCGGGATGCGTAATATCCTGAAAACTCATTGCCAGCAGTTCATCGCGCCCATAACCGACGATCTCACATACGGCATCATTCACTTCCATCCAGCGACCATCGGTGGCAACCATCGCCATCCCAATCGCAGCATGATCAAATGCGCCCCGGAAACGCGCTTCACTCTCGCGCAACGCCTCTTCCGCCGACTTGCGTTCAATCGCATAGCGAATCACTCGTGCAATGATGCGCCCATCAACCTGGCCCTTGACCAGATAGTCCTGCGCACCCTGACGCACTGCTTCCAGCGCGATGGTTTCATCATCCAGACCACTCAACACTACCGCCGGCAGGGCCGGGGCATGGGTGTTGACGGCAATAAAAGTATCTAACCCGTGGCTGTCCGGCAACGACAGATCCAGCAACACGACATCGATGCCTCCCAGGGCCAGGCGCTCGAGTCCGGTTTGTAGACGTTCGACCCACTCCAGGGTATAGACGTACGACTTTTCTTCGGAGAGCAATTCCTGGAGCAGATCGGCATCGCCGGGATCATCCTCGATCAGGAGCATTCTGACTGGTTGCATAGCTACATCATATCATATATTACTCTGATGGCAGTTTGACGACAGTAAACCAGAAGTCCTCAATAGAGCGCACAACTTTGGAGAACTCCTCAAACCCGACCGGCTTGGTCACATAGCAGTTGCCGCCCAGTCCATAGATATCGAGGATATCGGCATTTGCCTGTGAGGTGGTCAGGATTACGACTGGAATTGTCCGCAAAACCGGGTCGTTCTTTAACACCCGCAGCACTTCACGCCCGTCTTTTCGGGGTAGATGCAGATCGAGCAGGATCAGATCAGGGCGCACGGCATCGGTGTACGGCTCCGCCTTATGTAAATAGTTGATGGCTGCTTCGCCATCTTCAACGATGGTGAGGTTAACCATCATTTTCGCTTCTTTTAGTGCCTCGCGGGTCAGATCGGCATCGCCGGGATCATCTTCAACCAGGAGTACATCAAATGGTTTTCCCAACATCCCCTCGCACCTTGATTAGTATGAACATACCAATGTTCATGAATATAACGTACGCGGTCGGTTCTAACCCGGTCAGTTGCCTGGATGAACGACCCGACTCGCCGGCGGCAGCATAGTGCTTGTTTCCGTCTTTCCAAACTTTTTAACCGGAGGCCGAAAAGTTCGGAAGAAAGCTGTCCTGTGCCCCCCTACCGGCGGCAAAATCCCCACCGCTGGATGGACCCGCGTACATTGTGTTATTGCGAAAGCTCGTTTTCTAGTCCGCCGGGAGCGTAAAATAAAACGTTGAACCCTGCTCTGGCTGCGATTCCATCCAGATCTGCCCGCCATGCCGTTCTACAATTTTCTTACAGATTGCCAGACCGATTCCCGTCCCCGGATATTCGGTGCGCGTATGCAACCGCTGAAACACCACAAAGATACGTTCGGCATGTTCAGGGTCAACCCCAATACCGTTATCGTGTACCGCGATGATCCACTCATCAGCGCGGCGCTCAGCGGAAATATGAACCCGGGGTGGCGCAGTCCCATGAAATTTGATGGCATTGGTAATCAGGTTTTGCAGCAACTGCGCAATATGCCGGGGATTGCCCATCACCACCGGCAGTTCATCGCAGGTGATCTCGGCCTGACTATCCCGGATTGTCCGTGCGAGATCGTTGAAGATCCCTTCCATGATGTGCGCAAGTTCAACTTTTTCCAGGGTCAGATCGGTTGTCCGACCCACCCGCGAGTAGGTCAGCAGGTCGTTGATCAACTGCTGCATACGGGTTGCGCCATCAACGATGTAGCCGATAAACTTATCGGCACTGGGATCGAGTTTCCCCTGGTAGCGCCGCGCCAGTAACTCTGTATAACTGGCTATCTTGCGCAACGGCTCCTGGAGATCATGTGAGGCGATATAGGCGAACTGCTCCAATTCGGCATTGGAGTGTGCCAGTTCGGCTACCCGGCGCGCGAGTTCTTGCCGGGCATGTTTATGCTGTGTAATATTCTGGGCCTGTACCACCGCATATAGGGGCTGATTCTGTTCATCACACACCAGCGCAACGCTTAACAATACCCAGACGATATGCCCCTGCCGGTGAATATAGCGCTTTTCCAGGTGAAAGTAGAGCGACTCGCCTGCAAGTAACGCGCGCATATGGCCGACGCTGGGATCAAGGTCATCAGGATGGGTAATCGACTGAAATTCCATTGTCAACAACTCGGCCTCGGAATAGCCGACAAGCTCACAAAAGGCCGGGTTCACCTTGAGCCAGCGCCCATTTGGCGAGACCAGGGTCATCCCGATGGAGGCATAATCGAAGGCCCGGTGGAAGCGCTCTTCGCTCTCGCGCAGGGCCAACTCGGCATATTTCCAGTCGGTGACATCATACCCTTCCAGAATCAGCGTGGTAATCTGCCCGGCGGCATCGTGGAGCGGTTTAACCGAGAAGTCGAAGATCCGCAGGTCGCCGGCTCCCACCGGCATATCAACCTCGCACTGGGCCGGTGTCCCCTGGGCAGCCTGACGAATTGTAGCCCTGAGGCGTTGCTGTACCTCGGGCGAATGGCTCCACCAGGGCGTCTCCCAGAAGGGACGATTGAGCATTTCAGCATGGGGAAGCGCATAAAAACTTAGCGCTGTCTGGTTAATCTCCAGTAGCGTGCCGTCAGAATTGAGTAGACCGATAAACTGGAGCGACTGATCGAACATTGTGCGAAAGCGCTGTTCGCGCTCGCGGAGACTCCTCTCGGCCTGTTTGCGGTCCGTGATATCCTGTATCTGGACAAATAGCGCCTGGGGGTCGCCGCGCGTATCGCGGATGAGCGCCACACTCATCAGGGTCCAGATTGGATGCCCCAGTTTATGCAAAAAGCGCTGTTCCAGATGCTGCGTTTGCGTATGGACCTCATTTGCCGAGAGTTGCCGGATGGCCTCGTTACTCCGGCTCCAATCGTCGGGATGCGTGAGTGTTTGTAAGGTTGCCGAGAGTAGTTCGTGTTCGGCATAGCCGACGGTCCCGCACAGGGCGCAGTTGACCCGCAGCAGTCGGCCATCAAGCGCCACCAGCGCCGCGCCAATTGCTGCACAGTCAAACATACTCCGGAAGACTATATCGCCCTCAGGCGGTACCATTTCGGAATATTCGTGTCTGGAATGCCATCCTGCAATTCCTGTATCCATCGGTTTGTTTGCCTTCTGTTGAACGAACCCGCTACCTGCACCTGATGCATTGTTCCACAAAGCGGAGTTACCGGAGATACTGCGGAGAGTATTCCTGGCCTGCGCGCGTTATGTTACCCGTACGCGCAGTTTATCACCAAGCGCACTAAAATGACTGATCCAGATCTGTGCGTCTTCGTTCCCACGTTCGGCCTTCTTTAGGAATGTGGGATAGAATGTTTGCAACATGCCATAGTAGATATTCTGCGTTTGCCAGAGATTGACCTCAAACGGCAGTGTGCGTGCCAGATTGACCGCTGCTTCGAGACCCTGGAGCATATCCAGGTCAGTCGGTTCTTCAAAGAACTGTCCCATCTTCTGCTCAATTGTATGCTGGATGGTGTATCCCAGCATCTCGGTATCGAGCACAACCTTGACCACGCGCGCCTCTTCCAGCAAGATGCGAATACGCTCGAAGTCTAGATCATCTTCGGCGAGGGCGCGCCGCAGGTGGCTGTTAAGCGCAAACTCGGCTGCTGTGCGGAAGGCCTTGATCGGTGGGGTTCCCAGGTCCGACAGAAACCGCATCAGCGGTACATTCTGCTCATAAAGCTGCCGATAGACCGCTTCGGCCTGCTCCAGCGTGGAGTCCAGGATCAGGTTCAGGATCTTGCGCTGCTCATCGCGGAAGAGCGACTTGAGCGAATAGGTCAGATCCAGAAAATGCTTATCCAGCAACCGGATTACCTCGGGCAGATCGGCGCGCTCAAACGCCGCGGTCACCTCATCAACCATGTCCTGAAACGCCGCTTCACCCTGAAATTCGCGCACGCCGCCGGTCAAGTTGTGATCGCCGAAATGCAACACGCCGAAGGTCAGCAGCGCCGACTCGCCGGTAACATCCGATGTCACCTGCGCCTTGCCGATAGCGAGCTTGGGCCGCCCGGCCTCAATAATCTGCATCTCCTGATGGTCGATCCGGTAGCTATAAATGCGGGTGTCGTCCTCGCTGTAGGGCTCAAACAGCGAACTGACGGCGAAGTGCGCCGCAACCTTATGCAGATCCGTTACCGAGGGACGCACAAACCGCTCGTAGATCTGGCGGCCGTCCTGGTAATCCAGAATATTACTTTTCGCCTGCTCAACCAGATCCAGGAAGGTCGCTTCAACCTGAGTGTCAAACAACTCCTCTGCCAGTTGGATCACCCGCCCGGCATACTGGATCACCTGGACCGTCTCAATGCCGGAGAGTTCGTCAAAGAACCAGCCACAACTGGTATACATCAGCATGGCATAGCGCTGCAATTCCAGCAGTTTGAGCGCAGTGACCCGCTCAATCGCATTGAGCGAATGGGTGGCATGTTGTTCCAGGAAGCGGCTTACACTCTCCGCCGAGCGATCCAGGATGACTGAAATATAGTCATTGCGCGCGGCCCAGGGATCTTTGAAGAGTTCCGCGCCCTGCCGTTCAAACAGCGGAGCCAACGTATCGCGCAGCCAGTCTAATGCTGCCCGCAGTGGTGCGCGCCACTCCTGGTTCCAGTCACCATGCCCGCCCGAGTTACAGCCACAATTCCCACGCCAGCGCTCGACACCATGAAAACAGCTCCAGGAGGTGTTTTCCAGAATATCGACCTCATAGACCGGCGGGTGTTTCTCCAGATACTCGCCATAGATTGTAATCTTCGCCAGGTTATTCGTTTCGATATAGTGCAGCGCATAGCCCAGCGCCATCTCGCCAAAGCGATGGTGATGGCCGTAGGTTTCGCCGTCGGTGGCAATATGCACCATCTGCGGCCAGGAGCGCTCATCATAGAAGGCTCCGGTGAGCCGGTGCGCCAGGCGCTCGCCGCTCGACAGCAACTGCTCAAAGGCAACCGCCTGTGACACCGGACCATCATAGAAGAAGAGCGCAATCGTCCGGCCGGAGGGCAAGCGCTGCTCGTAGGCCATCGTCGGATCGATCCGCCCGCCGGTGACATCGGCCCAGTCGTTGACATTCGCATTTTCTACCGTAGCATCACCATTCTCGCCGTTTTTTGGGCGGACACGCCGCCCCTGGTAAGGCGAGAGCACGGTAAACTTGATCCCGTGATCGACCAGGATCTCCAGCGTCTCCAGATCCACGGCGGTTTCAGCCAACCAGATGCCTTCGGGCTTACGCTCAAAGCGCGACTCAAAATCGCGCACACCCCAGATCACCTGCGTACACTTATCGCGGCTGTTTGCCAACGGCATAATCATATGATTATAGACCTGAGCCAGCGCTGACCCATGACCGGAGAAGTATTGCTGGCTTTCCCGGTCGGCGGACAGGATCGAACGATAGGCCGACGGCGCTTTCTGCTCCATCCAGGAGAGCAGGGTCGGGCCAAAGTTAAAGCTAATCCTGGCGTAGTTATTGACAATTTGCGTAATCCGATTTTTGCCGTCCAGGATGCGCGATACGCCGTTTGTCGCGTAACACTCCGCCGTGATCCGCTCATTCCAATCGTGGAAGGGATAGGCCGAGTCCTGAACTTCGATCTCCTCCAGCCAGGGATTTTCGCGTGGTGGTTGATAGAAATGGCCGTGAATACAAATATAACGCTCCATAGGTATCGCTTTGTCTCCTGCTGCTGGTATTGTCCCCAGTCCTGACGCCGATTGCTCCTGCAAGCCGCTGGAAGGAATGCCACCAACCGATTATCCATCATCCTGACCGAGCCGACGGCTTCCCGTGCTCCGCCAGGATCAGGCAGCAGAGGGGCCACAACTTCACTCGATCAGACTATCGATGTTACGATGTACCGATAGATGCGAGTTACGTTTTGGGCAATTTTACGACCGTCATCCAGAACACTTCAATGGCCTGCATCACCTGGGTAAACTGATCCAGGTCAACCGGCTTGGTAATATAGCAGTTGGCATTGAGATCATACGCTTTCAGAATATCCTCTTCGGCGCGTGAGGTCGTCAGCACGACCACCGGAATACGCTTGAGCATATCGTCAGCCTTAATCTCTTTCAGCACCTGCCGCCCATCTTTGCGGGGGAGGTTCAGATCAAGCAGGATCAGGTCAGGACGCGGCGCGGCCACGTACTGCCCCTGCCGCCGCAGAAACTCCATCGCCTCAACCCCATCGCGTACCACACTCAACCGGTTGGGCACGTCAGCATCTTTCAAGGCCTCCATGGTCAAACGCACATCCCCGGGATTATCTTCAACGAGGAGAATCTTTAACACCTGGTTGTGATCTCCGACAGACATTTCGTGTTGCCTCCTTGGCAGAGATTGTATAGGAGAAGGTCGAACCCCGTGTCCGGATTCGATGATATCTCAAATCTGCCTACCGTGCCATAGTGCAGGGCGACAGGTATGCCACTGTCGGTGCGAGGATACCATGCAGCCAGGAACGCGCACCACTATCACATCATTGCGAGATGCCCCGGAAGGTTTAGCCTGTAGCAACCGGATAAGCAAGCAGCGAAGGGCATTGACAGCGGGTTTGCATTATAATGCCGGAATCTTTTTATGAGGTAAATGGTATCACAGAACTGAAGCGCCGACAAGCACCTTACCATGTCATGTCGTATAACTATAAGTAAAAGCCGGTAATGCGGGGATTATGGTCCCGCACTCCGGGCAAATACGCGGGAGCCATGCTCCCGCGCACCCGAATCTCCTTCCAACCTCTTACCTTTATCCATTCTCTACCGTGTTCGTATTCTGCAAAAATACGACGGACAGCGGCGGCAGTGTAATCAGGACCGAGTCCGGCCGCCCATGGAACGGCATCCCGGTCGTCATGACCCCACCCATATTGCCATGACCGCTCCCGCTGTAATTGACCGCATCACTATTGAGCGCCTCGCGCCAGTAGCCCTCACGCGGCACTCCTACCCGATAGCTGTATTGTGGCACGGGAGTACAATTATACACGACAAGCACAAGGTTGTCCGTTGATTTGCCGCGCCGAATAAAACTGTAGACGCTATGTTCGGTATCATTCGCATCAACCCACTCAAACCCGGCGGCGCTGTTGTCATACTCGTAGAGAGCCGGTTCGCTGCGGTAGAACCGGTTGAGATCGGCGACCCACTGCTGGATGCCGCTGTGCAGGGGATAGTGCGTGAGGTGCCAGTCCAGGCCGGCATCGTGGTTCCACTCATGCCACTGTCCAAACTCGCCCCCCATAAACACCAGTTTCTTGCCGGGTTGACCATACATAAAGCCAAACAAGAGCCGCAGGTTGGCAAACCGTTGCCACTCATCGCCCGGCATTTTGCCGATCAGCGACTGCTTGCCATAGACAACTTCGTCGTGGGAGAGCGGAAGCATATAATTCTCGGTGAATGCATAGAGGAGGCGGAAGGTAATCTCATTGTGATGATACTTCCGAAAAATGGAGTCGCGCGACATGTAGTTCAGCGTGTCGTGCATCCAGCCCATGTCCCACTTCATCCCAAATCCCAGGCCGCCCAGGTAGGTCGGGCGCGACACCATCGGCCAGGAGGTTGACTCCTCGGCAATGGTCTGGACATCGGGATAGTTTTTGTAGACCTCCTGGTTGAGAATCCGCAGAAGCTCAACCGCCTCCAGGTTTTCATTCCCGCCATACTTGTTCGGCACCCACTCCCCCGGCTTGCGCGCATAATCCAGGTAGAGCATCGAGGCCACGCCATCAACCCGCAGACCATCGATATGATACTTATCCAGCCAGAAGAGCGCGCTACTGATCAGCAGGCAGCGCACCTCATTGCGACCATAGTTAAAGATCGCGCTGTTCCACTCGGGATGATAGCCCTGGCGCGGGTCGGAATGCTCGAACAGGAATGTTCCGTCGAAATAGCCCAGTCCATGCTCATCTTTAGGAAAGTGCGACGGTACCCAGTCAAGGATCACGCCAATGTTATGCTGGTGCAGGTAGTCAATCAGGTACATAAAATCCTGCGGTGTACCATAGCGACTCGTCGGCGCAAAGAAACTCACTACCTGATAGCCCCAGGAGCCATAGAAGGGATGCTCCATCACCGGCAGAAACTCAACATGGGTAAAGCCCATCCGCTGTAGATACTCGGTCAGGCGGGGAGCCAGTTCGCGGTAGGTCAAAAAACGATTACTCTCCTCACCCCGCATCCACGAACCCAGGTGCATTTCATAGATCGAAAGCGGATCGTCCAGGTTGTTCCGGTCGTGGCGCTGCTCCATCCAGGCGCGATCACCCCAGGCATAATTATTGACATCGCAGACAACCGAGGCAGTTTCGGGCGGCGTTTCCCGCAGCATTGCAAACGGGTCGGCCTTATCCACCCGATAGTTGTTGTACCGGGAAATAATGTGATACTTGTAAACTGCACCGGGCTCAATGCCGGGCAGGAAGCCCTCCCAGATGCCCGAGTCGGCCCGGCGCTCCAGCGGATGGCTGGTCTTGTCCCAGTTGTTAAAATCCCCAATGACATAGACCCGCTGCGCATTGGGCGCCCAGACTGCGAAGTAGGTGCCCGTCACCCCGTCAACAGTCAGCGGGTGCGCCCCCAGTTTGTCATAGAGGCGAAAATGCGAACCCTCGTTAAAGATAAAAATATCTGCTTCCGTCAGCAGCGTGACATCTTTTCTTTCGGTGTCCTGTGGCGACTGTGTCATTATTCCCTGTTTCCTCTCTCACTTACACACGTTACGCGG
>CAKZQX010000817.1 GCA_937141995.1 uncultured Chloroflexaceae bacterium
GCCGGGACGCGGGTCTGCGGATCGGTCTGGGTAAGGCGTAGACCGGGGGCGACGAAGATCAGCCGGTCACTGGCAAAGTTGTGGTCCGCGATGGTTGCCACAGCATCGGTGCCATTGCTACCCATAATGCCGATGCGCTCGCGCCGGACGGCTGCCGTGCGCTGGAGGTGGCCCTGAAGTGCGGCACCCATGCCGTTCGCGGCATCCTGCCCGGCCAGTAGCACAATATTGACGATGGGCTTTTCCAGCAACTCCAGGCCACGCGCATAATCCGCGCTGGTAGCAGCCGCTCCGTCGTTGCCACCGCTCAGCGGCGTACCGGTGTCACCCAGATCCGCCAGGGCGGTACTGGTTTCCTCCTCAGCGGCGTAGGTGGCGGTGACCAGAGTTGAGTTGGCCTGCACCTGGGCAATCAGTTCATCAGCCGTGGTCGCCGGGTAGGTTTCGCTGGTATTACCAGCGCCAATCTCGATGAGTTGTGCGGCGGGGTCGCCGGTCGGTTTCACCCGGATGGTGTTGCCGGCGGTGCCGGGGGTTTTCGCTGCCAGCTTTACTGCCGGTTGCGCATCGAGCGCGAGCACCAGCGCTGCCGTCGCCAGCGCATCCGGATTAGCCACCCGTACCGCATAGACGGTGCGCCCACCGTTGTTATAGACCTGCTCCAGGGCGCGTACAAGGGTCAATGGGGGTTGCTTATCGCCGGGCCAGGGGTCCGGTTCGCCAAACTCCTGGCGGGCCTCGGTAAAGCTCCCCAGGATCTTCACCTCGTTCACCGGCCCGGCCGCGGCGGTGCCCACAATGCCGATATTGCCGGAGGCCACACGCCCGGCGCTAATTAATCCCTCATCGCGTACCGTGATATAGGTGCCCGGTAAGATCATTTCTTGTGCCATGCAAACCTGCTACTTTCCCCTGCTACTTTCCATAGTTGAACGGTATCCGCAAGTACACGGATAGCCTGAGTATCTTGCGGCATGGATGACCGCCTGCGCAGGCAGGCGTATCCAATTATGACAGGCGATATGTTCGTTGCAGTAGATAGCCATTGAAACAAAGCCGGCGTGGAATACCCTGTACCGTTAGTTGTTCAGGAGATAGGCGCGGAAGCGGGTCCAGGCTACAGGGCAGCACTTCACATAACACTTCCAAGCGTGATCATACTATCATATGAAGAAGGAACTATTCTTAAGGTCAAAATCTGTGTAGATAATAGCGTATGCCAGACTGTCTGTCAACCCCGGCTGGTAGCCTGGGAGTCAGGGGCAGTGCCTTTCAGATATGGCCGGATTAGCTCGCGCAAAGACGCAAAGATGCAACGTTTATACGGTTCCTGGCGCCCTCTGCGTCTTTGCGCAAATTTCATGGACCGATGTCATTCTATTGTAATAAACCTGGTCAATCGACCAGTCTGGCGCTCCCTCTGTTGTGTGATCTGCAAACCCCACTTTTGCCTGATGAACATGCCCCCCTGTTCGTGTAACCATGCATGTACAGCGGAGAGTCCGGACCACGGAAGTTGCGAAACCGCTGGTGCCGGCTGCTTTGCCGCGTACGTTTTGTTCATCACACGAGAGGAGAAGTTCCAATGCGACTACGTGCATATCACGGTGTTATTCTTCTGCTGGGGCTGGTCGTTCTGGGTATCGCCGGGCTGACGGTCTGGGATGCGCTGAACTACCGCCGGATCGGCTTCGCCGGGACGAATATACCCGGCCATATGGCGGCAAGCTATCAGTATCTCGATGATACGGTTGACAGCGGGTTGACCGTCGCCGCAGACGAGATGATTGTGCTGGAGTATGAACTGCAGACGGAAGAAGGGCAACTGCTGCTGGAGATTCAAGCCCCGGATGGTACAACATTGATGCGGATGGAGGGCAATGAGGCGGGCCGCGCCGAGGTCGAAGTACCGCAGGCGGGAACCTATCGCCTGGTTGTCCAGGGCGATGAGACGCGCGGTGCATATGATATCCACTGGGAGGTGGTGCCGCGACAGATTGAGGACGCAATGGGTGCTACTGCTGATCTTATAGCCGGCAGGTAAGTAAGCACGGTTCATGAACGTTGAGAAAATAGTCCAGATATGCATGACCGATACCCGGCGTGCGGTTGCACGCCGCACCTACTGCAGCCCGGTACTCAGGGTGTTTTGTTCTCTGGTTCTTTGTTCGTTGTTCTTACAGGAGAAGAAGTGTTTACCCATGTTTCGTCTTCCCCCACGCGCGAGCGTGTTTCTAAGAGACTGTCTGAAACGGGTTGGTCATGGGGCGACGGCCCTGGAGCGGGAGTCCCGGCTTCAGCCGGTGTGTGGCCGGAACCGGCGGAAGCCGGGACTCCTGAGCGGCGATATCGGGATGAAACATGCAACGTTCATAATGTCTGGTGAATAACCCCGATTCTAGCCGCTACTCCTACCTGTCATAACTACCTGCCTGACCCAGCTTCCTGATTTGTACAGCAGAAACGTGTTGATTGCGATACTGATTAAAATAAAAAGTTTAACAATAAACATGACATCAACTCCTATGAGTGCAAGCGCCATTCTGAAGATGAATGTCCATGGCATCCCAAGCAGAAAGGAATATATCCACGCAGCTTCCATATCCCCACCATCGAACATCAGAACAACAATCCACATGACTAAGATCAGTGAGATGTATATACCGGGAAAGATGTAACCGGGCGTTACTTTCATACAGTACCTCCTCAACTGTTGCCTACCAACGAACTGGTAGAACTATTCTGCATCACCAGCCCTATTAGCTTGCTCAATACAATCACCTTTGGCTATTCCTTCTGCAACACAGTCTATATATACCGTCGTAGTTTGTTCAGCAGTTGCAAGTTCGTCTGCAAGATTGGCATCCTCGGTAATAACTGCGTGCAGTGCCTGAAAGAACCATTGCAACACTGGCGATTGCATATCAATTGTTGTATGTGCATGGATAGCGTTCGTGTTCTCAGCTAACAATGCCGTATGGATCTGGAATAAGCGCTGATCCTCCATTGGTGCGCCCGGCGGGAGATCTATGGCTTGAGCCACTGATGAGCGTGCCGGCAGGACACCCGGCCATGCAATCATACTTGCGTCATTACTGAGAAATACGAGCCATTCCCAACATGCCTGGGGATACTCTGTCTGTGCTGAGATATGCAGACTCTGTATATATGTATCGCCAGGATGGAGCCCGGCATTGCCGACTGGTAATGGAGCAAGGGCTTCTGTGAAAGTTGGTTCAGTTCCATCCTCTGCCGCGCCAAACATCAGTGTCCCTGGGCCAAACCACATGCCGGCGCGACCATGACGCACGAGATCAAGCGCTGTTTCGCTGCCGCCACCGCTCTCGTTCACCAGTGTGTGGAGCGGTGGCATCACACCATACATGCGATCAAGATCAAGATACCATTCAATCGCAGTAATTACTGCCGGATCACGAAAATTTGGTTGAAGATTGTCGCCACTTCCACGCAGCACCTCACCCCCAAACTGTTGAATGAAAAATAAGAGATCGGGGATGGCTCCGCTGTAAGGTACATAGCCGTATTGCTGCTCATTACTTACCTCCGCTGTGAGTGCTTGCGCCGTAGCGAGGAAGTCGTCTGGTGCCCATTCTGCTGTTGGTTCACTCATACCATTTGCCGCGAACAAGTCATGCTGGTAGTGGAGTGCCCGCAGTTGCACGGTGTAGGGCAATCCGTACAGGTTCCCCGCCAATTGATACGGTGTGAGTAAGAGACTGGGATAATCGTTTATTGCAAGACGGTTTTCCGCACTGATCAACGGCTGAAGGTCAAGCAGCATCTCGGTTTCATCGGTTGGAAAAGTTCCAGTCCACATAAAACAATCACTCGTTTGCGCCAGGCCATCAATTGAGCCTGCATTTCCAAATGTAGTATTGCCTTCAAGCTTAATAAATACATTTGTTTGTTGTTCATTGAATGTTTTAATCCGTTGCCTCAGATTAATGTAGCTCCGACCGTAAATCGCAAAGGTGATCACGTCGCGTTCATCACTATTTATTGGTGGTTCAGGTGTCGCAACAGCCAAGGGCTCGTCTGATAACTGGGGCGTTGGTGTCAAAAGTGTCTTAGCAATCTCTTCTTCGAGCTTTTCTTCTGCTTGAGCTACTAATTCCTGAGCATCAAGTTCAGGTTTGTCAAACAGATCATATGTAAGTGTACTCAATGTTGTAAGTGCCTGCGCATAACGCGGGCGATCAGCTTCGCCTATGGCATGTTCGACCGACCAACGCACAGCGGCAGCAGTTTCATCATCTAATTGCTCCCAAAAATTTGTTACCTCAGCTACTGATTGACGTGCAGGTACAAGTAATGCGCCAGGATCAGTTACTGATGCTGTCTCAAATATGGCCGGTTGGCGTGACAGAAACTCGATCCATTGCCAGGAGGCATCTGGATACGCAGTCCCTGTACTGACGACATAGCCTTCACCAACTGCTCCAAAGTAATGTTCGTCAGGTGGATAGGCTGTTTTACCTACAGTAAATGAACCCTCTTCCGGTAAGAGATCACCATCGTCGTCGCCTGGAGTAAAATAACCACTGCTCCACATGCCAAGCTGTCCGCTCTGATGAAGCTCGTAGATATTTATGGCTGGCTCAACATCAGGATTCAAATCCCTTGGAACTACCAACGCACCTGTTTCTTGTAAGCGACGAATGTACATGATCGTTTGAATAAGCGTTTCATGCTGAAATTTCACCTGCTCTGGCGGCATATCTGCGAGGTCAGTTCCTTCTTCCTCCAGTGCTGACTCCAGTAATGGTACTACACTACTAAGCGATGCCAGTAATCCGCCAACTATCACTGTGCCATCCTGCTTGCGGGCAAGTTGTTCAGCAGTGCCAAATAATTCTCGCCAACTCCAACCCAGTTCTGGCATTGGTACATCAAGTTGTTCAAACAAATCCTTGTTATAGCTAAGCAAATGGACAGCACGATAATTTGGCAAGGCCCAGAGATGCTCCGCAGTCATATACTGATCAAGCATATTGGGATAAAAATCGGCACGCTCGAATCCAGCATCCGCCGCCATCAAGGGCAGGAGATCAAGAATGAGATCATGCTCGCTCATCTCGGTCAGATTACCTGCCAGTGTAGTATCGGCATGGGATAGAATCCAACGCTGTTGTGCCAGACTCCCTGGCTGCGGATCTTGTGCCAATAGCTGGTTTATCAGTTCATCTTTGGAAACGATAACGACGCGCAGTTCAGGATATTCATCCATGAACTTTTTAGCAAATGTTTCGTAAATCTCACGATGGTGATCATGCACCGCAAATGAAATCGTGGTACGCCCATCTGCAGTTGTTGCTGATCCGGTTGGTAACTGGCATGACGTTGTTGATGTTAAGATAACAATGAAGCCTAACCATAGTTTAAGTAAATTAGTAAGTTTCATGTTGTCCTCTTTATTATATTCCCAAGAATGTTTGATATACCAGGTTTTAACAACCTGGTATATCAAACATTCTTGCTTTCCGCAGAGATAAAGACTCCACTAAAATGATCACCCCATACTTATCTCGCTACCAGCTTCCAATTCGAACTGACCATGGATCAGAACCCCATGCATCAGTGTTACACAATCGTACCCAACACTGTCCATTCGCACAGTCGAACCAACCATCAAGTCCCCAATGTGCTGTTATCGCTGCTCCTGTTACAATATTATTGGAGTGTGTACCAAGGTTGTTCGTCGGAATTATTTGATTCTGTGGCACAGTATTCCATTGCGAGTAGTTATCATCACAATCCGGATCGCCGGCAGGCTGCCAGACATGATTTGGTGCATGAGGAGACCATAAATATGCCATGTAGGTAACCTTGAAGCGTTGTGCTGCTTGTGCCTCCACTGCTATGGCAGCAAACGCGATACCTAACACAAACCCGACAGCGAGCAGTAGCCTCATTCGTTTCATTCGCATTGTGTCTCTCCTTGTTGTTCAACTTCTAGCCGTGTGCCATCAGGGTATCAGCTAAAAGCTGCAACAAGACCACGATTTTGCAACAGTTTGTCTACAGTTTTGTTAAGCGCAGGTTAAGAACATGTCCAATATTGCAATATTCATCTCTGCCCAGTGAAAAGCTGTGTTTTTCACCGTGACAAGTCAAGTCAGCATGGTATTAAAGCTGAAACCGGATAAAGTGGCTTCCGTGACTTCCGAACAAATATGACTTAAACGGGAGTAATGTTTAATCGAGTACTAGATATAAAGTAAGGAGGATTGACACCCTGATTAACTACTGCTACTATAATTCAGTCTACACCTCCTGGCATCCGGTCGTGCCTCCAAAGAAGTGCAGGTGATGAGTAATTCTTCAATTCTGATTGTCGATGATGATCCCGCTATTCGTAGCGGTGTTTCCGCGTTACTAACTCAGTCAGGGTATCGTGTGGATAGTGTTGCAACGGGAAGTGAAGCGCTCAACTGGTTTGACCAACACCGGCTTCCCGACTTGATTGTACTTGATGTAATGCTACCTGGCATTGATGGGTACACCGTTTGTCAGCGAGTGCGGCAACTTCCTACCTATGTGCCGATTCTTATGCTCTCTGTACGCGATGAGGTGCATGATAAACTTATTGGTCTTGAACTAGGGGCTGATGATTATGTAACCAAGCCGTTTGTCCCGATTGAACTAGTTGCCCGTGTGAAGGCATTGTTACGTCTTGCACAGCATACTACGGTGATGCCTGCTTGTGAGGAAGAACCACTAGCTTGTGGTTCGTTAAAGGTGTGGCGGGCGCAGCATCGCGTGACAGTTGCTGGACGGGACATCCAGCTTTCACCTAAGGAGTGGCAAGTGCTTGTCGTGTTGATGGAGCATGCCGGGCAGGTTATCGGGCGGGAAACACTGCTCCGACGCGTGTGGGGGGACGATATCAGTGGTGATACACGCGTCGTGGATGCGCAAATTCAACGCCTGCGAACCAAGATTGAAGCCTGCGATCCCGATTACCGCCGTATTCAAGCTGTGCGCGGATTCGGCTATCGTCTTGTCTGTCCGTAAGCGCTTCACGATTTCTGAGGTGCGCGACTTCCACACACCATAAAATAAGCCCGCCCTGTAATTACAGGGCAGGCAGGAAGATTGCGCGACCAGGCTGGTTTAATGAACAACCTTGCTATTGGAACTGGAAATGTCCACCGCTACCCCAACACCATCCGGTCCAGGATCATCGCCGCAAACAGCAGCGCCAGGTAGAGCAGTGAATATTTGTACATGCCCCAGATATGCTTCTGCCCGCCCTCGCGCCAGATATCCCAGGCGTAGCGTAGGAAGATTCCACCGAACAGCAGCGCCAGCCCCAGGTAGATCGCGCCCATCGCCTGCAGCGGTACCAGCAGCAGCGTGATCCCGACCATCAGCACCGAGTAGAGCAGGATCTGCCGGCGCG
>CAKZQX010000818.1 GCA_937141995.1 uncultured Chloroflexaceae bacterium
GGCTGACGACCGCCGAGCCCGCCGTGCGCACCCGCGCCGGGCGCCGGGAAGCTGCCAGGAAGCTGCCATCCACCAAGTGACACACCTGGCTTTTCAGAGCCCTCCTCGCTCGCCCGTTGGCATCTGAGCCGTCACCGACCCTTCCCTCCGTGACCTTCGTTTCTTCGCGTGCTTCGTGCCCTCCTGCCCGTGCGGCGAAGAGAGGAGGGCACCGAGGCCACGAAGAGACGAAGACCACGAAGGGGGGGAAGAGAAGAGGGGGCAAGGATGGCCTGCCGTGTGGTGATGGCGAGGCGTGCGGGGTGGCTGGTGCGGCGTCGAGCAGGAGCTCGACACTCCCAGGAACGGCCGGTGCGGCCGCCAGCGCCGCCTCTTGTTCTTCTCTTCGTGCCCTCTTGCCCGTGCTGCGAACGAAAGCAGCCAGCCACGAAGTGATAAAGTGGACAGTGTCGTAGCGGATCGGTCACGCAGTGCGTTGGCGCGGCGGAATCGACGGTCGGACTGCTACTCCCACTCCTCGATGTCGAGCAGTCGGGCACTGTGGTAGACGGTCAGGATGTCGACAGTGGCGGCAGCGTGCCGATAGATGATGCGATAATTGCCCAGCAGCAGTTGTCGGATCTGGGGGTCGCCGAGTTCAGGCACGATGCCACCGGCGCCTGGATAGTTGTGCAGCCGCTCAACGTGCAGACGCAGTCGTTGGATGAAGGCCTTGGCTGTGCGTGGCGCCTGACGAGCGATGGTGGCGCGGATGGCCAGCAGGTCGGCCTGGGCCTGCTTAGTCCACCGGATCGGCGTCGGCATCTGCGAGACGCGCCATGAAGGCAGCGTGGTCATCGACCTGGCCAGTCCTGGCTTCGACCACACCCTGTTCGATCTTGGCCAGCAGGTAGAGTCGATCGATAGCGACGTCGATCGATACGTCGTCGGGCAAGGAGGTGACCACCTGCAGGATCTTCTGTTTGGTCGTCATGGCGCTCGATCCTCCGGACGGGAGCCGAGGGGATGCAGATTGGCAGGTTCGCTGGTCAGTCTAGGCGATAGAACCGCTGATTCCAGCGCTGTTCAGCGCTGTTGGGGGTCGTTCGGACCTATGAGATCAAACAGGCCGTAGGCGTCTGGTGAAGTTGCCGTCCACGATATGACACACCTGGCCGTACAGACCCCTCCTCGCTCGCCCGTTGGTACTTGAGCCGTCACCCACTCTTCCCTTCGTGACCTTCGCCTCTTCGTGTGCTTCGTGCCTTCTTGCCCGTGCGGCGAAGAGGAGAGGGCACCGAGGCCACGCAGAGACGAAGGCCATGAAGGGGGAAGATAGCTGCCAGAAAGCTGCCATCCACCAAATGATACAGCAGACAGCGCGTCGGAGACGCAAGGCGATAGTTGCTCCATCTGTTGACTAAGTCTGTAGACTAAGGAAGATCAAGGCATGACCATTCAAGCGAACATCCACGAGGCCAAGACCCGGTTTTCGCAGCTGCTGGAGCGGGCGCATGCGGGTGAGGAAGTGATCATCGCGAAGGCCGGACGGCCCTACGCGCGCCTGGTGCCGGTGGTCGAGGTGCAGTCGCGTGAGCCAGGCGCTTTTCGCGGGCGGATCAGCGGGGATGTCTGCGGGCCCACGGCGACTGATGAGCTCGAGGCCTGGGGATGAGCCAGGCGGTGCTTCTGGATACGCATGCGCTGCTCTGGCACATGTTTGCCCGGCAACGGTTAGGCGTGGCAGCCCGGGCTGCATTTGATCACACTGACATTGGTCAGGCGCATATCACGATTCCTGTACTTGTGCTGGCAGAAACGATTCAGATTGTGCAAAAAAGTCGGCTGCCGGGAGCAACTGTGCCGCAGTTACTTGCCCATGTACGGCTGCTGCAACAGAGCTTGAATTACACGCTGCTTGAACTGGTTCCCGATACCGTGATTGCCAGCCATACCATGACCGCTATCCCGGATATTTTTGACCGCCTGATCGTTGCCGAGGCCCAGCGGTTACGCCTGCCGCTGATTACCCGTGATGCGACGATCAGCGCGGCCGGTGGTGTGCCGGTGGTCTGGGATTAGCGCGGTGGAGCGTAGTCCGTAATCCGTAATCCGTAGTCCGTAATCCGTAATCCGGCGGTTCATTTGCCGCTGATTACGTGGGTAGCGACGTATTGTAAGCGAGTGGTTGGCCTGATTAACAAATAATAGCTTCTGTCGCCTGCTGTTTCTCCAGTCGGGCAAAATGTCCGCGCAGTTCGGCCTGGACATGCCATGCTGCTGTCCCGGTAATTATCTGATAGCTACGCTCGGTTCCATCATCACATGTGACCATAAGATCCCGGGCAACAAAGGGAGTGAACCGCAACACGCGCAACAAGGCGCCTCCGCTCTCTTTCGAAGAAAGTACCAGGCAAGGTATCCCGTCTTCTTGCAGCGCGGTTGCAACACGATTATCAAGCACCCGCCACGCTCCGGCGTCGCCCTGATTGCGCACGCAAATCTGCAGTCCGCGCAGGGCCGTCACGGTGCGACAGTAGCGAGCCTCAAATTCTGCGCGTGACAGCTCCGTACGGTAGTTAAAACCGATCATCCATCTGGGTTGACGAAACCCGCGAATGGCGACATACCCATCTGCATCTTTTATGGCTGTAGGTAGCGGACCGTGGGCGCGCTCAAACTGCGCTTTGCTGTCGTAGACATACAGATCATAGTTTGCCAGCAGATGCAGTAGATCGTACTGGTTGATTGGTTGACTTGAAAAGAGCCGCTGCTCGTCGTATACGACTGCCTGTGGCCCCTGCCAGGCTTCACGGAATGAGAAGAGCGCTCTGGTGATGGCAACCTGACTCTCGATAAAGGCGTGTACCTCCTGGCGTGATGTCGGCTGCCCCACGAGATGGTCAAGCATCGGGAGGATCTGATCAGCGGTACGCGTCACAGATATGCCTTCATGGGCAGTTTCCATCCAGGAGATACATGCAGCGAAATGATCCGCAAGCTGTTTCCGTTCCCAGTCAGTCTGGGCGTTCCAGCGTTGTGACTCCTTTAACCCCAACCACCTTCGCCGTTGTTCATACACCCGAAAGAATCGCTTCAAACTACCGGCGGTCTGGCGACTGTGGGGAGCATAGAGATCCCGCACCATGTGAAACAGTTCTTGTAGGTTTTCCTCTTGCTCTTCCGTCAGTTTGTGAATATGGTAGATGGGATAGAAGGACTCTTTGATGGCGTGGGTCTGAATATACCCATGAAGCTGGTGCTTTGGTGGTAATACCTCGCCCAGTTCATCCATCAGGTTGGCCCAGGCATGTCGCGTCAGGGTCTGCCCATCATAGGCATGTAATGCTGCCGCAGTATCCTCATGTACGATAACCACCGCTTCGCTGGGGTAGTCGGTTTCGCGCCGCCCGAGCACCCGCCCTGCGCGCCCGATCCGCTGCACCAGTTCATCACTAAAGCGTGCATCGCAGACCAGCCGATCAATGCTCTGGCGCTGCTTGCCCGGTCGTCCGAAGTTATAGCCAATATCAACCGTTGGTGTTG
>CAKZQX010000819.1 GCA_937141995.1 uncultured Chloroflexaceae bacterium
CCAAATGGAACGCGTGAGCCGCAGACAAGTGAGGTCGCCAGTGGGTTTGGCGGCTCTTCCCTGGATGAGCCCTACAACGCCCATCAGCATAGCACCTTCCTTCCCGACGATGACGAGATGAGCGCACGCGTACGCGATGCCCTCCGCGCCGACAGCAGCACAACGCACTATGCCGACCGGGTTATCATCGTGAGCCGGGGTAGTATTGTCGCGCTGCAAGGCGTGGTCACTGATCTGTTGGATGCGGAGAATCTGGTGGCGGTTGCCTCCTACGCCGAGGGTGTGGAAGAGGTGCTCGATAAGCTGCAGGTTGAGACGCAGCGCTAAGTAAAGAAAGAACAGACAACCATAGAACAAAGAATAAACACGCTGTTTGATAGATATGCATTCGGCGTAGGTTCTGCTGTGGTTCTTTGTTCTCTGTTTGCGATAGGGGAGGACTGAGGATTACGCACAAACGGCGTCCTCAGTCCTCACTTACACGCGTTACGCGGTCGGTTCATCAAACCGGGCGTTTCACTCGGTGAACGGTAGAATCGCCTGCGGCAGCATGGTACTCTTTTTATCTTTTGCACAAAAAAATTCACTCAGTGAATTTTTTTGTGCAAAAGATCTGGTTTCTTTCGCCCTGCCGGAGACGAAATGCTCTGCCGGATCAGTGACCGCGTAAGTCGTGTCACTTACACGCGTTACGCGGTGGACGTTTGGACCACGCAAGCCACGAAATGAGCGAAAAACACAAACCTGCCGGCGTTTATTCAACACTCAACACTCAGAACCTAAAAACTCAGAACTAAAAGACCCCGACAACCAGTAGCACCAGCCCCAGCACGCCCAACGCGCCGCTCACATAGTAGAGATTGCGCGATGTGCCGGCGGCCGATTGCGCCAGTTCGCGCTCGGTTTTGCGGCTCACGAAGAAGTGCTGGTTGCTATCCTTCGGATGCTGCGCGATGATTGGCTGCCCCTGGAAATCCACGGCGCAGCCCAGGATGTAGACCTTCGTCCCCGGCAGCAGGGCTTTCTCAACATAGTGGTAGCCCAGTGTACGCGACCGACCCCGCCCCGAAGGGGCATCTTCGTAGCGGTCTGCCGTCTCGACCATATCCAGGTCGGCTCCCTCGGGATTGATCAGTACCCGCCCGGTGGCATCGCGCACCCAGAAGTTGACCCGCTGATCCTCCGACTCGACCGTTTCGCTGCCTCGCTCCATCCGGGTTTCGCGCTTGCCCTCGTCGTCCTCTTCGGTTACTTCCTCCTCATACTCGCGTGTCACGGTGCGGGTGTAGCCTACGCATGCCCGGTTCGAGAGCGGGCCGGTCAATGGCTCGTCTGCCTCGATCACGCCCTCAACCTCGCAGGGTTGGGCAAATGCCTCGGCGTCCAGGGTAGTCGTCACCTTCGTGTGGACTTCGGTGAGCAGTTGCGCCGTGTAGGTTTCGGCGGCATTCATCGCGTGCAGCCGTCCCGCCTGATTGCGCGCTACAAAGAACAGCACCACCGCCACGACCAGCAGAATGACTCCAAAGATCGTCATCATCTTCCTCCATGTGCTAAAAAGCGAAAGCCGGAGCTTCCCGGTTCACGCCCGGTGATTGTTATTATAGGAGGAAGATCTTACCAGAGTGCGACACAGCGCCGCAGCACACAGTGCCGGGATTAGAGCAGACGGCATCTACTCTATCCCGGCGCACTTCTCGACCTGTCACCTGTCATTTGACACGAGTTACGCGGTCACAAACCCAAAACGAAATTTCGCCTCCGGCAGGACGGAAGAAACCATCTCTTGTTCACAAAAAAATGCACATTGTGCATTTTTTTGTGAACAAGATAAAAAGTGTACCATGCTGCCGCAGGCGAATCGGGGCTTCCATCGGGTAAAACGTCCAGGTTGCATGGCAACCGGCACGACCACTTGTCCGGCGTGGCGTGCGGATCGAGCTTCCATCGGGTAAAACGTCCAGGCTGCATGGCAACCGTGTAAGTCCTATCATTTGATAGGACTTACGCGGTCGGTTCCAAACCCGGCATTTGCCTGGATAAACGGCCCGACTCGCCTCCGGCAGGGCGGAAGAAAACATTCTTTTTCGCAAAACATTTGCACACAGTGCAAATGTTTTGCGAAAAAGACAACAAGCGTATTATGCTGCCGTCGGCGAAGACGACATTCACAGGAGTTGATGTCTCATTTGAACGCGCACCGCGTAACTCCTATGAAAACTACCCCTGGGCCGGTGCGGGCTCCTCGCGGCGGTGGCCGGTGGCGGCGCTGGAGCGGCGCTCGGCCCGGCGGATGCGTGCCGCCGGATCGAAGCGCCGCTCCAGCGCCATAATCCCAAAGTTGACCAGCAGCGCCAGCAGGCCCAGCGCAATCACCCCGGCATAGATTTTATCATTCCGGTTTTGCGCAATCCCGTCAAACAGCAGGTCGCCCAACCCGCCTGCGCCAAATTTGGCCCCGATTGCCGCAATCCCAATCGCCACCACCGAGGCAATCCGCACGCCTGCCAGGATCACCGGCAACGCCAGCGGTACCTGGATGCGCCACCAGCGCTGCCAGGCATTCATGCCCATCCCGCGCGATGCCTCCAGGATGGCCGGGCTGACCGACTGCAACCCGGTGACGATATTGCGCACCAGGATCACCTGTACGTAGATTACCAGCGCAACAATCACCGACTGCTTGTTCAGCCCGAACAGCGGCAGTAGCAGGATCAACATTGCCAGGCTGGGAATGGTGTAGAGCGTGCCCAGCGTGCCCATAATCACCACCGTCAGTTGCCGGTAGCGCGTGAGCAGAATGCCAATCGGCAGCGCAATCAGCAGCCCGATCAGCAGCGCCATCCCGACCATAAACAGATGCCCCAGCAGCAGTTCCCAAACCACATCGGGTGACTCAAAGATATAGCTCACACCTGCTCCTTCCCGATTGCGCTGCTGCGAATATGATCCAGCGTCAGGATGCCGACGGCATCATGCTCATTCAGCACAGTCAGCGCCGGGGTATCGGTGCGTAGTAGCAGCGAGAGCGCCGCACGCAGGTTATCCTGACAGCCGATCGTCGGCTCGCCATTGCGCCGGTAGTCGTCGGGAATGGGCACCATGGCCGTCTCAACCCGCACCAGGCTCAGTTGACGCACCATATCGTCGGCCCCGACCAGGTCATGCACAAAGCGGCTCACTGGCTGCGTCAGGATGTTGAAGGGAGTGTCATACTGCACAATGTGGCCCTTATCCATGACCACGATTTTGTCGGCCATGCGTAGCGCCTCCTCAACATCATGCGTCACAAATAGGATGGTCTTTCTGAGTTTCCGCTGGAGGCGCAGCATCTCATCCTGCAGGCTGGTACGCGTAATGGCATCAATCGCGCCGAACGGCTCATCCATCAGCATCACTTTGGGATCGCCCGCCAGCGCCCGCGCCAGCCCAACCCGCTGCTGCTGCCCACCGGACAACTGCGAGGGATAGCGGTCACGATACTCCTCCGGCGGCAGTTTGATCATCGTCAGCAGTTCGTCGATGCGCGGATCGGTCTGCTCCCGTGACCAACCCAGCAGCTTCGGCACAACGGCAACATTCTGGGCCACGGTCATATGCGGGAAGAGCCCGACCTGCTGGATCACGTAGCCGATCTGTTTACGCAGCGTGGTGATCTTAAAATCCTGAATATTGCTACCGTCAAAGAGTATCCGTCCGCCGGTCGGTTCGTACAGGCGGTTGACCATTTTGAGCAGCGTGGTTTTGCCACATCCGGATGGCCCCAGCAGCACAACCAGCGCGCCCTCATCCACATCAAAACTACACCCATCGACCGCCGTCCGGGGCATGCCGGAAAACTGCTTGGTAACTTCCTCAAAGCGGATTGCGCTCACGCGTTACACCTCATTCCTACTGTGAGTTTTGCAGCAAGCCCTCTTGCTCCAGGAACTCGCGCGCCACATCGGCCGGCTCGCGCTGGTTGCCGGTCACTTCATAGTTCAGTTCGCGCATAACTTCGGTCGTTAACACCGGGGAGAGCGTATTCAGCGCATCACGAATCTGTGGGTTGGCTTCGAGCGTATCCTGGCGCACCACGGGCGCAACCTGGTAGGGCGGGAACAGGTTCTGATCGTCTTCCAGCACCACCAGATCGAAGGCGCTAATCTCGCCGTCGGTTCCAAACCCGACCGCAATATCGGCATCATCGTTCTGCAGCGCCTGATAGCGCAGCGAGCCGGTACCGACCGCTTTATACTCCGCAAGATCAAACTCACCATAGACCCGCTTCAGGCCGGGCAGTCCGTCGGGGCGCTCCTGAAACTCGTCCGGGCCGGCCATAACCAACTCATCGGCCTGCGCAACCATATCCGAGATAGTTTCGATGCCATACTGCTCGGCATCTTCCCGGGTCATCACCAGCGCCTGGGTGTTGTTCAGCGGTGCCGGTTCCAGCCACTCCAGATTAAACTGCTCCTGGTAAGCCTGGGATACCGTGTTATAGACCTCCTGCGGGTCAGAGTTGACCGGCTGATCCAGCACAGTAATCAGCGCGGTACCGGTATACTCCGGGTAGAGATCAATGTCGCCATTCTCAATCGCGGCCTGCGCGACCGGGGTAGCTCCCAGGTTCAGGCGGCGCTCAACATTAAACCCGGCATCTTCAAGCATCAGGGCATACATCTGCCCCAGGATAAACTGTTCTGCAAAATCTTTT
>CAKZQX010000820.1 GCA_937141995.1 uncultured Chloroflexaceae bacterium
GGACTCGATATACACATGGCCCCCCTGCTCCACCGGGCGCGGATCGAGCCGGAGTTCTTCGCACAGGTCGTGCCGCACTTCCGGGCTTGCTGTGGCGGTGAGTGCGATGCAGGTGGGGTTGATGGATTCTTGCCGCAGCCGCTGCACAAGGTTCAGATAGGCCGGACGAAAATCATGCCCCCACTGGCTGATACAGTGAGCCTCATCAAGCGCCAGATAGCGAATGCCTATGCGCTGATCGGCACGGCGCAGGCTGTTCAGAATATATGACCGCTCCAGTTGTTCGGGTGTGACATAGATGAGCTTGTAATAGCCCTGTTCCAGGCGGGCAAGGCGACGCTGTCGCTCATAGAAAGGCACATCACCATTGATATAGGTTGACAGATCGCCAAAACCATAGCGTTTCTGAATGCGCTGTTCATACTGGTCTATCATCAACGACTTCAGCGGTGAAACGACAACGGTAATGCCAGGGAGGAGCAGCGCAGGCAGGATATAGCATTCACTTTTGCCACCACCTGTGGCCGCAATACCGAGGATCGATCTGCCAGTAAGGACATGTGCCAGGATGCGGTGTTGGAAGGGACGCATAGCAGGAAAGCCAAACAAATGGTAGGAGAGCATGTCAACAGCGCGCCGGGTCTGGTCGCTATAGGTAGGCAGAAAGGTTTCGCTGACGGTTAGCGGCGGCTCCTGAACGGTGACTTCAGTCTCTGGTGTGGTTTCTAGCCGCAGGAGAGTGCTCCCTTCAGGATAAGTAGTTGTGTTACACGGCCGCCATAGCGTATGGGTGGTATAACAGCGCCATTAACGCGCCATAAAGTCACTGCTCTAGTACCGGAGTAATGCGCCGGGCAAAATTTGATAAACTCTATCCATTCATCTGCTGTTTCGTGAATTTTCCCGTTTTTGTGGGACGACGAGAGTTCAACTGTCTTTTCTTTCCCACGATAGGAACCAATGTAGGCGAGATGCAGGGGGGATTCTTTTGTCCATTGTTGTCCAGTCTCGATGGTAATCTGGTTGATCTCAGCCGGTAGCTGAGCATCGTCGCGTGCCTGCAACAGCGCATAGCTCCAGGAGAGCAGGTTATTCTCAAAATTATTGAGGGCACGCTTATCCTCGGCATATTTGGCGGCAGTTTGTCGGAAGCGGGCATACAGCAGGGTTTGATGTAGCGACTCACGACGGGCATTCCAACAGCAGTCGCACGCCTGGAGCTTTTCCGGGGATAAGTCATTGGCACACCCTCCTAGCGGCTGTATGTGTGGATAGCCGGCGATAAGTTGTCTGCGCCATGCCATGAGCGTCCGAGTTTCCTTTTCAGCACCAGGTTCGATAATGATCGCTGCACCTCCGGCGGGCAGGTTGGCGATCAGGCTTTTGAGATGAGTACCCCCACTACCCTGCTGGCGCTGCAACTCATTCAGAACGTTTGAGGCAAATATGAGATTTACGGGTTCATCCTGATAGGGTTCCTGACTGAGGTCGTGCTGATGCCAGCAGGCAGCGCCAGTCCACTGTTCCACATGTGTGAGCAGCGATTCGGCTGGATCTGGGGAAGATGCCTGCCCATGTGCCCGTTGTGCCAGGGTGGTTGCATAGGCGAGTGCCATGTCCTTGGCATAGGTAAGGTTGCCGCTGCTGCAATCGATACCGGTGAATGCGAGGCTCTGAATAGGGAAAGATGCACCATACAAGTCGCATACGCAGGCCCAGAGAATGAAAAAGTCCATCAATCCAAGCAGTGTTGTTCCTGTACCCACGCCCACATCGAGCACGCGCAGATGTGCTTCCTTCAAGGCCGCAACCCGCACGAGATCGAGCAGGCTAAGCTGAATCTTGGACACATTAGTGGTGCAGTAATAGGCGAGATACATGTCACGAAAATCGGTACTGTCGTAGTCGGCCTGCATGAAATGCTTTCCCTGCTGAGAGAAGTTGACCCAATACTGTGCCAGAGCGTCGATGCGTGCCTCATTCGCTTCAAGTATACGCCGCGCGGAGTCGTGGCGGCGTTGCGGTTCGGGTACGTCACCAAAGAGTATTTGGAACTGGGCGCTCTCGGTATAGGGCGACACGCGCGCGCGCCCACCCGGTGCAATCAGGTTTTCCAGCGTCGTGATAATTGCGGGATCAAACGGACTGAAAGGCTGCGATTGCTCAGGTGTATCGGTGTGTGTGGAAGGAAGCATTGTATCCATTGGTTATTCC
The DNA here is from genome assembly GCA_937141995.1 of uncultured Chloroflexaceae bacterium. Classification (GTDB taxonomy): domain Bacteria; phylum Chloroflexota; class Chloroflexia; order Chloroflexales; family Chloroflexaceae; genus CAKZQX01. Next base: position 2,215 of record CAKZQX010000820.1, read on the forward strand.
GTTTGTTTCGTCTCATCCTTGATGAGTTGCTACGACGATGAACGCTGATCATCGGGCATAGACAAGGGAAGTGGTGCTTGAACACTTTCCTGCGTGGTCAAAGGCTGCTCCAGGGGCGGTGGATCGTTGGCGCGTTTTGTCAGCGCATCGTGGAGCGGATCGTGCTGTGCATAGCGCTTCAGCGCCAACGGGCGATTCTGCACCGCGTAGCAGTAGATACATCCGTGGGGGCAGGTGTCATAGGCACCAATGTCGCGGCTATCGTAGCAACCGCATTTCCCGCGATTGTTGGAAACTTTTAATTTGCGTTGTTTGTGCGGCCAGAGTAGGTCGAGCACATCTTTATCGACGCACGAACCACGTTTGATGTTGACGGCTTTATCCACGACAACATCTTCAGCACAGGTGTAAAGTGTTATATCATATTGAGTGGCGATAGTGGCAAGTTCACGTGCCAACATCGCTTTTTCTTCCAGCGGTGGGTCATAGGGCTGAAGCTCTGGCGGCAGTCGCTTGGCGTTGCGAGCCACTTTGCCATACATATCAAGAAAGCTGAAATAGCAGCGCCGCGTTGAACCTGCAAGTTGCGCTATAAGGTGTTTGAATGTGCGACGGTGCCAGTCAGCGTCGGTCAGCGGCGTGAAGATAATCGGGTCGTAGCGCCACTGCACATAGTCAGGACAGTTGTAACGTTGTGCAAGTGTCTGAAACGATTTGAGCGTCTGCTCGGAGTGCGGGACACGCTCTTCAAGTGGATGACTATCAGGACTGTCGGCATAACCGTTGATGGCATAGTGAAAATAGCAATCAATCCGGCGTTGTTCAAGCTCATCCAGATGCTTGAGAAAGGGTGCATAGTTCTTCGACCAGAAAACCACGGCGTGGACATCCTCTGGCTTGAACGAGACGGTGACAATTTGCGGGCCATACGGATTGTGATAGCGCACATATCCAGCGCGAACGCGGCCCATGAACCACTCGCCATAGAAAGCCGGGATATCGGTACGGTAGGATGCCGAAATTACATGCATAAAATTGCACCTTTTTTGTTAAATAGAAACCTATACAAATAATAGTTTCTAAATGCCCAATTTATTAACACCTGTAATATATCAGGCTTACCCGTTTCTTATGTCACTTTCCCCCTTTCATCATCTGCCGTGAGTGCGCCCCTGGTGGGCTTTCGCCATCCGCATCAGAGCCTGCAATTGCTGACCGAGAGCCTCCGGGACTTCGATATGAAGTGAAATCGCCATCACGGTATCCTATCAGTCGTATGGTTCCTGCATACATTCTACCATATCACCAGCGACCGGATCGCATGTCAACGTTGTGGGAACAGGTTATAGACGCGACAAAGATAGTGCTACTCCAGCGGAAAGTCAACGCTACTCCAGCGAAAAGTCAGCGGTTACTGTGGGTGCGCACTTTGGCCCGGAGTATTTGCAGTCTTATTTCGGAATGAGCGATTGTTCACGCTTTCTCTTCTGGGTTACGTGCCCGCAGCATGGGTGATCTTTCTTGTGATCGCCAATTGCCCTCAATAAAACACTCATCTACCAGGATTGCTGGAGAACACTGTTTCAGCCAATCTGTTCAACACCGCAGCAGCGAACCTCCGTGGCAGCGCACTGGTGTGGGGCAATGTTGATATCGGCGCATCGGAGCCTACTTCGTACATATGTGCGCTTATGTAGATCGCTGGCATGCCCCGATAGCATATCTTTCCCTGTTCTGGATCCTCGTCAATAGCGCCTGATAAGAGGAATTATCAAGTGCTATGTGGGCAGACTCACGGCTATGGCCGATTCTCATGCACCGCATGTTCTGGCTCTCCACGATGATGACAAGATATGAACTTGTGTTCGTATTCTGATTCGGGGCACACCAGATGCCCATGCTCCGTTGTATCGTCCGTGTACCGCTCTGACCGCAATCGGGCCACCCGGTGCGCCGATCAGACGACCGTGACTAGTTCGTCCGCGCTTTGCGGTCCACCGGGAACCCGAGAGACAGGTAGGCGAAGCGTTCGGTGTGCCGTTGCTGCGGTTCCATGCAGAGCAGGGGCATGCCACACTGAGCATCCTCGGCACGAGGGTGCTCAGAGCTGGCGCATCGACTATCTCCTCCCCCTGGCTGCGCGCTTCGGCCTTGCGACCCCGGCGCGGCAAGCTGTGCTCCACCAATGCCGCAACCGTGGCTATTTTGACCGTCTGCAGACCGGGATGGCACGGCGTGATCAGCACCACCCCCATGCCCTCCATCCCGTTCAGCCGGCGTCTCGCCCCCTGCTCCGTCAGGTATGTGCGCTGCTCCAGCGCACTCCGGATCCTCAGGAGCGCATCCAGGCGCTGGTGCAAACGGGCTTCTGCCGTAATCAGGGTACTGCGCAGGCGGTCATCGCCATCGTTGCCCAGAGCGAACGTGACGCCGATCGGACATTGGTGCGCACAGCGCTGCGCGATGGGGTGCTCGCTTCAGCGGCAGACCATCCCGGGAAGGCGCAGGTTGATGCCATCGTGGATCGCATCCGCGCCGTGATCCAGCGCGTGCCGGACACCGAGCCCCAGGCGATGGCCCTGGTCCACGCCGGACTCTGTCCCACGGTCATGGCCGCCCATGCCGTTGTTGCCCGCG
>CAKZQX010000821.1 GCA_937141995.1 uncultured Chloroflexaceae bacterium
GGACAGCTTGAGCCGTCCGCAGCCCGGGATCCCCCCCTTCGCAGCCAGCTCTACCGGACGGTCGGACAGCAACCCCAGGTGCAGGTAGACTTTATCTATCAGCAATTCAGCGGAAGTAGCCACTTACTCTTGTGTAGTGATGGGCTATGGGGAATGATTTCCGAAGAAGACCTGCAACAGGCATTGACAAACAATCTCTGGCCGCACGATGCCTGCCGCGAACTGATTGCCCTGGCGAACCTCGCCGGCGGTGAAGATAATATCTCCGCCATTGTCGTCACATTGCCTATCGCAGAAAGGTCATCTCAATGAGTCCTGGCATCCAACTCCGTTGGACCCTCAGCCGCGATATGCTCCCGGAGAGTGATGAGCAGCAATTAATGTATGTGCTGCTTGAGGCTGCTCCACAGGGGTTGCCGACATCGCTTCCCAAGCTACCGCTCAATCTCTGCCTGGTTATTGATCGCAGTTCCTCCATGCGCGGTGATCGTCTGATGCAAGTGAAAGATGCAGCACAACGCATCGTTGATCAGATGAGTTCTGATGACTATTTTGCGCTCATTACGTTTAATGATCGCGCCGATGTTGTTATTCCTGCCCAGCGGGTCAAAAACAAACCTGAACTCAAACGCATGATCGGGAATGTCGAGGCAATGGGCGGCACCGAGATGGCAACCGGCATGGCACTGGCGCTTCAGGAAACGCAGCGCGCAATGCTGCGCCGGGGGGTGAGCCGGATTGTGGTGTTGACCGATGGCCGCACCTATGGCGATGAAGGTCGCTGTGTAGAGATTGCCCGGCGTGCCCAGGGACGGGGCGTGGGGGTAACGGCCCTGGGAATCGGCGATGAGTGGAACGAAGATCTGCTGGAGACAATCGCCGCGCGGGAGAATAGCCGCGCTCACTATATTACCTCGTCACAGGAAATTACCCAGGTCTTCGGCGATGAACTCAAACGCATGTATTCAATCTTTGCGCAGGATGTGCAATTACAGGTTGAAATGCGTCCCGGCAGTCTGATCCGTTCGCTTGACCGGGTACGTCCCTTTATTGCCCCCGTAACTATTGCGGAGGAACGGGAGTTAACCTGGCTGAGTAAACTGGGTGACTGGCCGGGCAGCGATGTGCAGGCATTTCTGCTTGAACTGATCGTGCCCGCACTGAACACCGGCGACCATCCCCTACTGCGGATGAATCTGCGCTACGATCTGCCCGGTGCTAATCTGCACAACCAGAACAGTGAGGCGGTACTGCGTATTGCCATCCGTCCTCTCGAATCCGTAACCTATGAGGTTGATGCAACAGTTAAACACTGGCTGGAGCGGCTGGTTGCCTATCGTCTCCAGGCCGGTGCCTGGCAGGATGTGGAGTCCGGCCGCATTGAGGAGGCAACCCGGCGCTTGCAGATGGCGGGCACCCGCCTGTTTGAAGCCGGCGAGGTTGACCTGGCTCGGACCGTTCAGGATGAGGCAACGCGCCTGCTGCGTTCGGGAAACACGACGTCGGAGGGTCGCAAGCGCATCAAGTATGGCACGCGCGGGTTGATGGGCAAGGGTGATATGAGCAAAGAGCGGGAGGCATAAGCCCCCGCTGTCCGCAGGAAGGCCGGATCAGGAGAGATATGTATGCAAATGTGTCCGCATTGTAATGCGCAACAACTTGATGGGACTATTTTTTGCACCGATTGCGGTGGCAGCCTGCTGGTCATCGGCGCACGCAAGGAGACTACCGCCTCGCTGGGGCAGCATCTGAGCGAGGTTGATTTACCGACCCAGCCGACCGTGATTGCGGCTCCCGAACCGCCGCAGCAGGCGACCGGTGGCTACATCATCCGGCTGGTCGTGCTCAACAGTGGGCGACGGATGGAGCTTGATGCCGGCGAGGAGTTACTGATCGGGCGCAAAGACAATGCCAAAGGGATCTTCCCGGATGTTGATCTGGGCCTTGATGGGGGGTATGATGCGGGCGTTTCCCGCCGGCATGCGGTTATTACTTTACAGAATGGCACCTGTACGCTACAAGACCTGGATAGCGCCAATGGTACCTTTATCAACGATCAGCAAATTCCTCCCCGTGTGTCCACCCCTATTCGCCATGGCGATGAACTCAAATTTGGAACACTCCTGTTGCGAATCGAACTTGAATAGCGCTGTCTGGTAAATAGTCAGCGCTGCCGAATTGCCGGCTCAAGGCGCACGGAAATTGGCTCCACGTTATCTCCCGGCAGTCAGTATAGTAAGGAGGTTTTATATGCCGAAGACCGTTATTTTGCATATTCAGGGCGAAGATCCGGTTCTGGCGGATATTGATCAGGAACCCGATCCTACCGACTCGTTTATCAAAGTCACCAATATGCGCAAGCGTGACGGGAAAGATGTCGGCTACCTGGCGGGAGGAGTGCAGGCCGTTATCTTCCCGTGGCACCGGATCACCTTTATTGAGATTATGCCAAGCGAGGAAGAGCGCGACAAGGTTGTGGACTTCTTCCGACTGTAGGGACCGGACCAGGAAGCCACGCGCATATTTTGTCACGCCAGACGGAGTGGAGCAGTGCGGCATGCCGGGGGCCGGATTGCTTTGCTCCGTCTGGCATGCCGGCATAGGGCAATACATCAAAGTTGGGCGGAATGTCCCGCGTTATGTTGACAGCCAGGCTTGCCGCCCCTACCATGCCGAACGAGAGCGGATATGGCCCGGTGGCTGTCCTGGTCTTCAAAACCAGTGGGCGGAGTGACGAGCTTCGCCGATGGGTTCGACTCCCATGCGCTCTCGCCACACACCCCGCACTTCTCCGACAGAACTTATGATGCCCGCTGCACCCGGAAATTCAGTCGTTCCAGAGCATGGGCGAGTCCCTGTTGCAGCGTAGCCCGGGTCGTAATATGGCTAAAATCAATCCCCAGCGCTACCAGTGTCTGCGCAATCTGGGGACTGATACCCACCAGCAGGCTCTCACAGCCGAGTAACTGCGCCGCCTGGATCGACTGTATCAAGTAGCCGGCAATATTCGTATCGACTACCGGGACGCCGGTAATATCCACAATCAGCACTTCAGCCGAAGCGGTGGCAATGGCTTCCAGCGTGCTCTCCATGATGCGACTGGCGCGTTCCTCGTCGATAACCCCCACCAGCGGCAGCAACAACACCTGTTCCCAGATCTGAATCACCGGCACGGAGATCTGCTCCAGCAGATGCCGCTGCTCTCGAATAGTCTGCATCTGTGTGGCGACATCACGTTCGAGTTGTTCAACTTCTTGCCGACGGCGGGCAATCTCGGTGATGTCCGTCAGCAGAGCGCACAGTCCGATGATTGCGCCATCATCGTTACGCAGCGGATACTTGCGGGTGTAAATCGTGCGCACAATACCATCGGCCCCGGTGATCTCTTCCTCCTGGAACACCGGCTCACCGGAGGCAAAGAGCGCGTCGTCAGCCTCCCAGAAGATACGGGCCTGTTCAGGCGAAAAGAAATCCGGATCGCTGTGCCCAATAATCGCTGCAAGTGGTTTGCCGAGCACGGCGGCAAGCGCATCATTGCCGGCAACCCAGCGGTGTTGCCGGTCTTTGACGGCAAAAGGCTCGGCGACGGCATTCAGGCTGCGCTGCAACAGCTCATAGGACTGGGCAAGATTGAGCAGATCATTGTCGGTGGATGTAGTATTAGTGTGCGTGCCCATACAAACGCGCTCCTTTGGTGGATCCAGAAAGAAGATACAAATTTACCGGGTAAAGTTTCTCGCGCGGCAAGACAACAGTATAACTCCCGCCTATTATACCCCACTCATCGCCCCTGCGGCACCGCGTACCTGCTGTCCACTTGGTGAACATACTGCTTGCAACTGTCGAACTTTTGTGCTATACTATTACCATACCTTCCTGTTACACACAGGCCGGGCGACAGAGTTAACTTACACCAGGGACGAATGGAAAACCGTTAGTCGGAGCAGCCCATGCGCCCTGCGCATGAGCCCAACCCGCGTCACAAGAACAGGAGTTTACCCGATGGCACCCGCAAAAAATATCGAACGGAGTGTTACCCGCACCTATCGCACTGCTATCCGTCTGGGTGAGGATTTCATCACGCTGGAAGAGACGATTACGCTGCCGATTGATGCCGGCGATGACGAGGTGCAGCAGGCCGTAGATCTGGGCTGGCGAATCTACCACACCCAGCGCGAG
>CAKZQX010000822.1 GCA_937141995.1 uncultured Chloroflexaceae bacterium
GGTTGTACCAGCTTAACAGCGCGCTAAATGCATTCATAAATAGCCTACCTCATCGTAATCCGGAAGTGTTACAAACATGTGACAAACGGGTCATACCCGGCAGATCCGTTCGCTCTACACGGCTGAATATGCTACAATCAGCGGCGAGACTTCAGGCATGGTACAGGGCACGTTGATACGCTACTGTATCTAGGAACGCAACCCTACCCGGCGCATTCCCGGCAACTCCCCGTTCGAGTTGTGCTAGAAGTTGTGGTAGAATACCCGCCGTTTTATGTTAAACGCTTGCCTGAGGGAGAAGCCACGATGCCTGTGCTACACCGGCTGCTTGTACTGCTCTGTATCGCTCTTGTCCTGACTGCCTGCACCAGTGCGCGGGCGGATCGGTCGGCGCAACAGGCGCTTGCGCCCACCGTGTCGCCGACTATTATAGACGCAACTGCCACATCTGCGCCAACCGTAACATCCACTGTTACTTCGAGTCCGACACCCGTTCCCCCTACGCCCACGCCCGATCCGATTACCGGCGACCTGGCCCTGACTCGTGGGCTTGCCCCGCAACGCCTGATAGCCGTGATGCTTGACAACAGCGCCCCCGCATATCCCCAGACCGGCATGGATGCGGCGGTGCTGGTGTTCGAGGCGCTGACCGAGTATGGCATTACCCGCTACATGGCTGTCTTTGCGCCGGGAATCTCGCCCGATGCTCCCAAGATCGGCGCTGTTCGCAGCGCGCGGCTCTACTTTGTGCAGTGGGCCATGGGCCTGAACGCGGTCTTTGTGCATGCCGGCGGTTCGCCCGATGGTCTGGCGCTGGCCGAGAGTGCCACCGAGATTGTTAACATGGATGCGCTGCGCAATGAGTCCAGCGCCTATTTTTACCGTAGCGAGGAGCGTGACGCGCCGCACAACCTCTACACGACCAGCGCTGATCTGCAGCAGTTTGTCGAAGACAAGGACGTGGACGATGGTGATCCTGCCGCGCATGGGTTCCTCTTCAAATATGATCGTCCGGCTGCGGAGCGCCCGGAAAGCCGGCGTCTGAGCTACTACTTTATCTTTGCCGATGACCCGGCGGGGTGGGTCTACCACCCGGAGAGCAACGGCTATCATCGCATGCGCCGGGATGAGCCGCATATTGATGAGCGTACCGGCGCACAGACCTGGACCAAAAATGTGGTGGTGATGGAGGTTCAGGAGCAACTTATTCCCGATGATGACAAGGGTCGCATCGAACAACAGGTAATCGGCGCAGGCGTGGCCCGGCTGTTTATTGATGGGCTCGATCAGGAAATCCGCTGGAGCAAGCCGGCCGCCGCCGCTCCGCTCCGCTTCTATGATCTGAATGGTGATGAGGTCCGGTTTAATGTCGGGCCGATCTGGATTGCGGCCATCCCATCGCTGGATAATCTTACGGTGGAGTAGATTACACCTGCCCGGTGGTAGAGATTACATCTGCTGGTACTGAGATTTTCTGTTGCAAAGCCCGGTTTAATGGATCGGTGAGTGTACACGAATTATACAGTTACTTGTTTGCAAAAGGATATCGCCTCCGGCAGGGTGGAAGATACCATTTTTTCTTTTTCACCAAAATTTGCCATGAGCAAATTTTGGTGAAAAAGAATGACAAAGTACCATGCTGCCGCAGGCGTATCCAGCGTGCTGATCTGTTAACAGACTGGAATTGACTGTACTGCGTACGTCGTATGATTTATCGGTCAGATGTACTATCCCAACAGTGTCACTATTCCGGACGCAGCCCGACATTGCGGCTACATCCCGCCGCGACGGGAATGGTGACACAGAAGGAGTAGACAACCATTGCTTTTCTGCAAACGCTTTCGTCTGCCGGCTGTTCTGCTGCTGATCGTGCTTGCCGTCATTCCGGTGCAGGCCGCCCCCCCCTC
>CAKZQX010000823.1 GCA_937141995.1 uncultured Chloroflexaceae bacterium
CGCCTGCTGGAGCGACTGGGCCAGGGTGTGCAGATCCTGCGCCGCGCGCTCGGCCTGGCGTGTGCTTGCCAGCGCCTGCGTCGTCGCCTGCTGGATCGACACCATCGCCTGGCCCACCTGCTCCACCCCGGCCGTCTGCTGCTGCGCGGCGGCGGCCATCTGCACATTTGCCTGCGCCCCGCCCTCCACTTCCGCCGCGATCCGGTGGATCATCTGCCCGGCCTGTTTCGCCTGCTGCGACCCTGATTCAACGCCCTTCGTGCCCTCTTCCGTCACCAGCACCGCCGCGTTCGCTGCCCGCTGGATCTCCCCCAGGATCTCCTGCACCTGTTTGGTCGCGCCTTTCGAGCGCTCCGCCAGGTCGCGCACATGCTGGGCGACGACGGCAAAGCTCTTGCCCTGCTCACCCGCCCGCGCGGCTTCGATTGCGGCATTCAGCGCCAGCAGGTTGCTCTGGTCGGCGATTTCGCTCACGGTGGTGATAATCATGCCGATGGCCTGGGTCTGCTCGGCCAGGGCCAGGATGGTCTGGGCGATGCCCTCCACCCGCTGGCCGATCTGGGTCATCCCGGCGACGGTCTCTTCCACCGATTGGGTGCCGTCGCGGGCCACCTGCAGCGCGGCCTGGCTGTCCTGGGCCACCTGCGCGGCTTGCTGCGCGGTCTGGAGCGCAATCGCCTTGACCTCCTCGATGGTGGTAGAGGTCTGGGTGATGGCGGCCGACTGCTCGCTGGCGGAAGACGCCTGCTGGGTGGTGGCGGCCAGGATCTCGGCGGCGGCGGCGGCAATGTTGGCGCTGGCCTGCTGTGCCTGCGAGGTAATCATGTGCAGGCTCTCGACCATGCGGTTGAGGTTCTGCCCCAGATGCCCCAGTTCATCCTGCTGCCCGTTGAGCGTGAGTCGGGCGGTCAGGTTGCCGCGCGCAACTTCGTCGGCGAAAGCGCTGTAGGATTGAACGACCTCTTCCAGATATTCTTTGGCAACCCGGGCGTCATTGGCGGCACGGAGCTCTTCGTTCGCGCGGTGTTGTTCCGCGATCTGCGAGCGAATGGTATCGCGCATATGGTTAAAGGCCGTTGCCATAATGCCTACTTCATCTTTGCCGTCCGGCAGATCATACTGCTCGTCCAGGTGGCCTTCGGCCATGCCGGTGGCAGCGCCGGCAACCAGGTTCACCCGGCGGGCAATGGTGCCGGCGATGAGTGCGGCGATCACAAACCCAAGTACCACAGCCAGTCCGGTGCCGCCGATGAGTACCGACTGCAACAGCACGGCAGCGGCTTGTGATTCCGCGGCACGCTGCATGAGCAGATCTTCTTCAGCCTCACGAAACTCGGCAACATCACTGCGGATATCATCAAGCCGGGCCTTACCAATGCCCTGGGTCACCAGTTCATCAACTTCGTTGAAATCTGCCTGCCCTCGGTTGACATCACGACGCAAACTGATGAGGCTTTCCAGGATATCAATACGCCACGCATCAACATCCGCTTTAATGGTATCCAGACGGATAATCTGCTCATCATTCTGAACTAAGCCATCCAGTTCAGTCAGGGTCTCATTGTAGGCCTTGAGTCCCTGGTTATACGGTTCGAGAAACTCCTCTTCGCCTGTGATGATAAAACCGCGTTCACCTGTTTCAAGATTCACAATCTGCAGCAGCAATTGGTCTGATGCACTAACTATTGTGTTCGAACGGGCGACTTCAGCCTCGCGGATCTGGCTTGACCGAATGCCCCAGAATACGACCCCGGCAACAATAACATTTAACATCAGCACCAGCACGACAACCGACAGGATCTTGTTACGAATTTTAAGATTATTGAAACGCCTCATACCGTTCCTCATTCCAGTGATAGGTTAAGCAATGCCCAGAGATCGCATCTGTAGCATCATGCAAAGGATAAGATTTCAGGCTCATTTTATGGTTTCTGCTCATACACCTGTAACCAGAACAGCCCCACACAGAACAAAAAATAAACCGATTGTCTGATAACGTTGCATCAGACACACAGGGTACTGTGTTCTCTATATACAACCTTTTTCAAATAAGAAACCCGACATGCAGGAACGTACCTCACCAGCGGATCACAGCAACCGGCCTTTGCGCATCCGGTACCCTCCCGGTGATAGCTGCACGCAGGCTCAGGAGGTTGCGCAGGCTTCTGCCGCTAAAAGCTGATCCACCGCGGCACACAGGCTGTACGGTGCATCATCTTTGAAGAGGTAGTCGGTGGCTCCCATTTCGATAGCCTGCAACACGCTGCTCACATGGGCGCGATGAGTCAGCATGATTACCGGGATAGCAGCCGTAACACGGCCCCGTTTGAGGCGGGAGAGCACCTGGAAGCCGTTGAGGGTCGGCAGGTCAATATCCAGCAGGATCAGGCGCGGCGGGTGGGCACAGGCCTGCCGCCAGCCGTCGGCCCCATCTACGGCCACATCAACATGATAGCTGGCCCGTTGCAGCATCAGGCGAAAGCGCAACGCCTGACTGGGACTGTCTTCGATCAAGAGAATGTCATGGTGCATGTCATGGTGCATGTCGGGTTGATCGTACATCATTTTACTCTTTCAAACTACGATTATTCAATAACATCATTCACCGTCAGACGCGGATCGTGCAGCAACAACGCCGGATCAATCAACAGGCTCATGGTCGGGTCAACCCCCCGCACCCAGTTTACCGCCTGCCCGGCACTGACAGAGGGCGTGGGGGCCAGATCGGCACCGGCATAGCGGATCTCGACGATAGTGTCGGCCAGCAAGCCGACTTCTATGCCATCAGCACTCACGATGAGCAGGTAGGCCGCGGGATCGGGCAGAGTGTGCGGCATTTCCAGCAGAGGTCGCAGGTCCAACGCTGAGAGCAACCGGCCGCGCACGTTCACCAGGCCAACGACAAAGGCCGGCGCGGAGGGCAGTCGGGTGTAATCCCCCAGCGGCTGCACTTCCCGCACACATGTGACCGGAATGCTGTAGCAGCCATCGTCCAGACGAAAGACCAATAACTCCTCGCCGCGATCGCCATCGGTAAGCGCCTCCTGAAGTGCCAGTGCCTGCGCCCGTTCTTCGAGGATCTGCCGGGTAGCCGGATTATGCAAAAGGGTTGAAATATCCATCACATATCCTTCGAGTATGTCATCTGACAATTATTACTGCGGCTGTAAGGCGTAGGCAATACCGCTCTGTAAGCTACCCCGAGTGACAATGCCGCTCAGGTCAATGCCCAATCCCACCAGCGTTTGCGCCACTTCCGGCCGAATGCCGGTCAGGATAACCCGGGCGCCCAGCAGGCGTACGGCACGCGCGGCGCGGACAAGCGCGTCGGCAACCTGCGAGTCAACTACCGGCACGCCGGTAATATCAATAATGGCGACCTGGGCGTGATTGGCGGCGATGCCCTGCAAGAGCGAGTCCATCACCTGCTGCGTCCGGTATGAGTCCACCGTGCCAATCAAGGGCATAACCATCACCTGATCATTGATGGGGATAAGCGGAGTGGATAACTCACGTAGCGTTGCGGCCTGAGCGCGGATGATCTCTTCCTGCGAAATGGTCTGGCGCAGGGTCACTTCCGCTGCTTTGCGCTCGGTGATATCGGTAAAGGCAATCATCGCGTAGGCCAGATTACCGTCGGTATCGACAATGGGAATGCCCGTTACTTCCAGCGGGATAATTCGTCCCGGTTGATGGACTTCCATGTCATCAATCACAACCTTCTCGCCATTGATTGCGCGGACGATAGGCAGTTGTTCCGTTGGGTACAGCGTATCGGTACCGGCAAGGTAGGCATCATAAACCTCGGCCAGATCAGCCACACCCTCGGTCGGCAGAATACCTTTGCCCAGAATATCCTGGGCGGTCTGATTGGCATAGAAGGGCCGTCCGTTGGGATCGATGACAAATACACCGACCGGGAGGCCATCGAGGAACTGGATTAACCGACGCTCATTCTCACCAAGTTCCCGCTCCACTCGTTTGCGCTCAGTGATATCGCGTGCGACGGCGTAGATGATTTGCTGTTCCGGGAAGGTCGCCGATTTCCACTCGATCCACTTGTATTCACCATCTTTGCAGCGGTAGCGGTTTGCAAAGGCAGCCACATTCAGACCCTGCTGCGTCTTTCCGGCGGCGGCAATAGTCATTTCCCGATCATCCGGATGGACAAAGTTCAAGAAAGGTTCGGCGAGTAACTCTGCGTCAGTATAGCCGAGCGTCTTGGACCAGGCCGGGTTCAGCCGCTTGAAATAGCCATCCATGCCGGCAACACAGAACATGTCGAGCGAGAGGTCGAAGAAGTGGTCCAGTTCATTCTCCAGGCGGTTGCGTTCGCCGACATCACGGATCACCGCAACAACCTGCGCAACTTGACCGGCGGCGTTAAACACCGGCAGTTTGGAGGTTTCTACGGATAACAGGGTACCGTCGTGCCGGGTAATCTCTTCCGTGATCTGGAGTGTTTCCCCATGTGTAAAGACATATTCATCATCTTTGACATACTGCTGCGTATAGTCGGGATCAACAAACGGCGCATCAATCAGATCCCGCAGTTGCTCCATAGACATGCCATAGCAGTCACGAAAGGCTTTGTTTGCGTGGAGAATCCGTGACTGCGGCCCTTTGATCAGGACCATATCGGGGAACACATCCAGCGTCTGACGATACAACTCCACCTGCCCACGCAACTCATCCTCAACGTGTTGGTGGTCGTGCAGTTGACGTTCGAGGTCGGCGATACGCTCATGCAGCAATGCTATCTTGTCTGCCGTTCCGTTGCCGTTTTGTATGTGGGTTGTCATAGCCGGCATCCTTTCTTGCGCACCCCACAGGGTGCTGTGCGATATGAGCGGAGCCTGACGTGCAGGATGTGCCGGTATAAGCGGCTAACCAGGTGCGTACCTGGCACCTGGCGGACACTGCATCAAGCTTTGATAAACGTAAGACCTGAGAGTCGCAACAGTCAGGTACTTTTGATCTTAAAGCGGCCTGAAGCGACTGTCTAGTGTCAAATAGTCCTGACACTTTTATAATCTTTGAAGTATCTACCAGTGGATAGCTTAAGGACCAGCGTACTAATTGTGATATATTTCACAAGTTTGCGGCGGTGAGGGGCGTGCGTCCGCATCCGGGTGCGGACGCGCAGAAGCGCGTCCCTACCACAGCGGGGATCTATCAGATCGAACCGCGCAAGCGCCAGGCCAGACCGGTATAGCGACTGCGCACGTTGTTGTTGCGTATGGCAACCGCGATTGCTTTACGGTCGCCCACCAGCACAACCAGTTCGCGCGCGCGTGTCACGGCTGTGTAGACCAGGTTGCGCTGCAGGAGAGTATAGTGCTGCATCAGCAGGGGCACCACGACCACCGGGTATTCGCCGCCCTGGCTCTTGTGAATGCTGACGGCATAGGCCAGGGTTAGTTCATCCAGCAGGCCAAAATCGTAGGCAACCGACCGCTCGTCATCAAAGCGCACCCAGAGCAGTTGCTCGACCGGGTCGATTGCGGTGACAACGCCAATATCGCCGTTGTAGACATCCAGATCGTAGTTGTTGCGCAGTTGCAGCACGCGATCACCCAGGCGAAAGGTGTTGGAGCCGAAGCTCTTTTCCGGTTTGTCGGGTGTCGTCGGGTTCAGCGCTTCTTGCAGCAGGCGGTTAAGCCCGGCAACCCCGGCCGGTCCCCGGTGTGTGGGTGAGAGCACCTGGATATCGGCGCAGGAGTCATAACCAAAGCGGCGGGGAATACGAGCGGCAACCAGTTCTACCGTGAGCGCGGCGCAGCGTTCCGGCTCGGCTGCCGGGAAGAAGAAGAAATCGTTCAGGTTTTTGTAGTGCGGTAGCTCACCGTTGTTGATGCGGTGAGCATTGGTGATAATGCCACTGTCCGCTGCCTGACGAAAGATCGCATCCAGGTGAATGCTGGGCACGGCCATGCTCTCAAGGATGTCGCGCAGCACCCGCCCCGGCCCGACGCTGGGCAGTTGATCGGTATCACCCACCAGCAGCAGATGCGCGCCCGGCGGCACGGCTTTCAGCAGATGGTTCGCCAGCAGGATGTCGAGCATGCTGGCTTCGTCCACCACCAGCAGATCGCACTCCAGCGGGTTGGCGGCATTACGGTTAAAGTGGCGGCCACCCTGGGGCGAGAACTCCAGCAGGCGATGGATGGTGCGGGCTTCTGCGCCGGTGGCCTCGGCCAGGCGCTTGGCGGCCCGACCAGTGGGCGAGGCGAGGGCGGCGCGGTAGCCCCGCGCCCGCACCAGCGCGATAACGGTGCGTAGCGTCGTGGTTTTGCCGGTACCCGGCCCGCCGGTCAGCACGCTGATGGTGCGGGTCAGCGCCATCTGCACGGCTTCCTGCTGGCGC
>CAKZQX010000824.1 GCA_937141995.1 uncultured Chloroflexaceae bacterium
CGGAACCGTTCAGTAGCGGAGCAAACGTCCGGTTTGCTCCGCTACTGAGCAGGTTCTGCTATTTGAAAGGTATTGCCCCTAACCGTTAACCCTTAACCGTTAACCCCTAACCGTCAACCCCTATCACCGCACATACTGATCAAAGAAGTTCAGCGTGCGCTCCAGGTAGAGATCTTGCTGCGCCCCTTGCAGCGAGTGCGTCCCTCCCTCGTAGATAAACAACTCCGACTGCTTGCCCGCGTCCAACAATCCTTGATGCAGCTTGATAACCCACTCGCGGGGAACCGGCACATCGGCGGTGCCCCAGTGGGTCTGCACAGGTGCCTGCACATACTGTAAATAGTTGATCGGCGAGAGCCGCGCGAAGAGGTCGGGCGCTTCCTCCGGCGTGAGCGGGAAGGTGGCCGTGGTGCCCGGATCGCCCGGTACATCGTCGGTGTGGAAGGCGTAGTAGTTATCGGCCAGTTCCGGCGAGGCAGGCGCATAGATCAGCGCGGCGGCAATCTGGTCGCTGACCAGGATCGCCTTGGTGGTAATTTCGCCGCCATTGCTGTGTCCCCACATGCCAATCGGCCCCGGTTGCGCATCCGGCAACTGGGAGATCAGCGGCAGCAGGTTGAGCGTGTCGATCACATGCCCGGCGCGGAAGACATTCGGCGCATCATCCGACCCGGCGTGGCTGCGGAAGTCGGGAGCCAGGCAGAGGTAGCCCCGCGCCGCCAGGTAATCGCTGGCATGCTGGGTGTCATAGCCGGTATCGTAGACATCCAGCGGGAAGTAGCCATGGTTCAGGACCACCACCGGGAACGGTCCCTGTCCGCGTGGGCGGGTCAACTGGCCGGTAATGCGCAGCCCATCGCTGGTGTAGGCAAACAACTCCCGTGTGAATGCCGCCGTTTCACTGCGCAGCCCCAGCACTTCGATGGTGCCCTCGCCGTAGGAGCGGGCCCGCAGCCCCTCAATGGTGTACTGGGCATACTCGGCGTAGGGATCAGGCGTGGGGGTGGGCGGTTGCGGCGTGGCGGTCGGCGGAACGGCCGTCGGCGTCGGGGTTGGTTCCGGGGTTGGCGTGATTGTCGGCATGGTGGTCGGTGACGGGTCGGGTGTGGTGGAAGCGGGAACGGCCGTCGCCGTGGGTGGATCGGATGCCGGCGTTGCCGTGCTGGTGGCGGATGGCTCGCTGCTGTCGATCTGCGCGACCGGCTGGTTGCCCCCGCTGCTGCACGCGGTCAACACAAACAGCAGGAAAAGCACTCTGAAAAGATACATAGCGATTCCTTGCACAGACGCGCCTGCCCCGGTTGTTCGAGACAGGCATACGTTTTCTTTCCCAGTTTAGGCGTATACGCTCAGTGTACGCCAATCCGGGCAGCAGCGCAAAGAACAGGACAACGCAATCACAACCATAGCGGAAATCCACCGCCATTGAAGCCGCTCCGGGCTGGATCATCCTAAACTCAGTTCAGCATGATCCA
>CAKZQX010000825.1 GCA_937141995.1 uncultured Chloroflexaceae bacterium
GTTCATCTTCAGAGACCGGCGCGATCCGGGGTACATTCGCCGTTGCTGCATGCGCAGTTGGGTCAGGCCGGGCTTCCTCGGTGGTCCGGCGCGGCGGGCGCGTGCTGCTGCCATTGCGACTCCGGTTGCCCCGGTTGCGAAAGTCACCCGAGTTCCGGTGCGACACCATAACGCCACCCAGCAGATGGGTTGTGGAGCGCCGCAACAGACGGAATTTACTCTCGGCTACGTCCGAACGGGCATCGCGTGCCGGATCAAGCGTCAACACCACGCCATCTACCAGGGGAGCCAGCAGGGCCGCATCCGCGCCACTCAGGGCTGACGGACCTTCAAAGATAATGATATCGGCACACTGATGCAAGCCCTTCAGCAGTTCAGCCCAGGGCAGCATGGGCATCTGCGGTCCCGCTTCCGGGCCGATCTGGCGTCCCAGCAGCATTACATTCTCCAGCGGAGTAGGCTTCACATAGGTCTGCTTCTTGACATTGCTTTCCGGCAGGACCATAGCATACCCTTCGGCCACCGTGTCGTCGTCATCGCTCACCAGGCTGGAGAGATATGAGGTTGCCACATCGGTGTCCACAAACATGTCCGCGTCCACCAGCATCACCCGATAACCGGCGCGCGCAAAGAGTTCGGCCAGATCAACCACAAATGCGCTACGTGCTTTCCCCGGCTTCGGGCTGGTTACTAACAGCGTATGATCCCCCCGTTCAATCATCTCCAGCAGAATGCGCGTATACGCCTGGCGCATCGCCTGTTCACGCCGCGCAGCCAGCGGCGGCGGCGAGATCAGCATTGGCTGACTACCGGGGATTGTGCCAAGATGGGTGAGTCCCAGACGGTCTTTCATTTCACGGGCGTTACGCCAGCGGTCATCGATCCGGTCAAGGATCAGCACCCCGAATACCGCAACCAGCACCCCGCCCATTGCCGCCATCGCAATGGTCACCATGCTCTTCGATGGCACCGGATCACTGGGAATGGTTGCCGTCTCAATAATCTTCAATCGGTTTGATGATGCCGAGTTCAAAATATTCAAATACTGCAGGTAGTCATGTTGAGCGGTGGCAAGCTCTTCCTGCAGCGCCGCGATCTGTTCGTTCAGGATAGCCCGGTCGTAGGCCGAATTAAGGGTGACCGACTGTGTCTGAAGGTCCTCAACCTGTTGTTCAAATGCATCCCGGCGGTCACGCGCAATCTTCAACTGCTCTTCCAGGTCGGCCCGGACTGTTTCCGAGAGCGTGGGACTAAAGTTGATGATCTCCTGAGCCACGCCATCGGCCAGCAGAGCGGCGCGATCCGGGCGGGAGTCGGTGATCGAGATTTCCATCAAGTTGGCGTTCGTATTAATATCGATCTTGAGCATACGGCGAATCTGGCCCCAGGAGAGCGCTCCCTGGGCATAGTTCCGGCTCACCTCCTCCAGGATGGCCTGACGATTAGCCATCTCACGATAGTAACTTGCCAGATCATTGCTCACACGCACTGACTGGGGGTTGAAATCGGTGCGTTCAAAGTGATCGCCGACTTGCATGGTTGTGTGTGCAACATAATAGTCAGGCTGGTTTTGGGCACGCATATACGCAATCCCGGCCGGCAGCGTAACGGCAACACCCAGCAGCCACCACCAGCGCAGCAGTAAGCGCACGTAGTACCAGATTTCACGCCATGTCAACATCCGGTGCTCCTTAACGTATCAAGAACAGTGCTGCGTGTGAACGCTCTGGCTGGACGTTCGTCATATCCAGAGCCTATACTCCAGAGCGAATCAAGGCCGGTTGCGCCGGATAGCCGAGCTCACGCTGCAAAAGTTCGGTTTCAGTATCGGGCAATGGCAGCCATTCCTGGCGGAATATCCACTGCACAGATCCCATAAGATCAGGTGCGATATAGTCCGGTTGGTGTAACTTGATTTCCGGTCGGTGAGCCTGCTGTGCGCCGCGACCGGTTCGCACCAGCACGGTGCGACACCCGGCCGACCGTGCGGCAGCGATATCGGTCAGCGCATCGCCAACCAGGTATGCGCGGCTCAGATCGATCTGCCATTGCTGCGCAAGGTCGAATAACATCCCGGGGTGCGGTTTTCGGCACGCACACTGTTCATGATGATCGTGAGGACAATACCGTATATCGGTAATACTTCCACCGTGTAATTCAACCTGCGCAATCATGCGCTTATGAATATCTTCAACAGTTGCATGGGTTGCCAGGCCACGATTGACAATGGCCTGATTGGTGACAACAAAAACCCGGAACCCGGCCAGATGCAACCAGCGTAGTGTTTTGAACACATGCGGCAGGAAGACAAACTCATCCCAGTTTTTGACGTGCTTATGTGAGTTCTCGTTGATGACCCCATCTCGATCCAGGAAAATATCGCGCATGTTCCCCTCTATCTGCGCTCCAGATCAACCTCATGGTGCTGATATGGTGCTGTGATGCAGAGGTTGGTGGAACGTAAAACTGTTTTTCCTCTGTTGCTGTGTTTTTCATATTCACTATCCCGTAGGTAGAATAAACATGTTAGGCTACGTATTCCAGTCGAATGGTGCATTGAGCAAGTTTGTATGCATAAGAACGCGGCTGCCCTCAAAGTCGAAGGCAAAGCGCACCTGCTGTAGCCCAAGCCCGGTAAGAGCCGCCTGTACAGCATCCTGCCGGTCTTCGTGGCAGTAGAGCATCAGGAACCCGCCACCACCTGCGCCGGTAATCTTGCCGCCAATCGCGCCGTTTTCGCAAGCGCGGCTGTATGCCGTGTTAATAAACTCATTGGTCACACCGCTGGCGAGCCGCTTCTTGTGTTGCCAGCTCTCATCCAGCAGCGCCCCAAAGTCATCCAACCGGCCCGTCTCAATGGCCTCCTTGATCTGCCAGCCCAATGCTTTGATCTGATGGAGCGACTCAACGGTACGGCCCGATCGCTGCCCGCTGCTGGAACGCTGCTCGTGCAGAATATCGCGTGCCTGGCGCGTTGCCCCCGTGTAGAAGAGCATAAGCCGCCGCTCCAGGGTGCGTACGGTGGCGGCATTCATATTCAAGGGCATTACCCGAACACCGTCAGCCGTAAACTCAAAGCAGTTCAGGCCGCCACAGGCCGCGGCATACTGATCCTGCTTACCAATCGGTGCTTCCATGCGCTGCGTCTCAATCTCATAGGCCGTCTCTGCCAGTTGTGCTTTGTTCATACTCTGCCCCATCAGGGTGCTGAAGATGTTACAAAGCGTCACCGAGGCAGTACTGGACGAACCCAGCCCGGTTCCGGGTGGCACTTCCGAAGCAATAAAAACATTGATCGGGACGCGCAAGTTAAAATATTCGTAAATAACCTGCGAGAGGCGTAGTTCGAGGCTATTGTTTGTATAACTGCTCCCATCGGTGGGAACATTCAGAACAGTGCGGTAGTCGGCTGAAATGACCTGAAAGGTTGTATCGAAGTTCTTGGTGACGATGCCGTAAATATACTTATTGATTGAAGCGCTGACGACCATTCCGCCGAAACGTTCATAATAAGCTGCCAGGTCTGTTCCACCTCCACCGAAACTAATGCGCACTGGTGTACGAGCTATAAGCACGGTTGCCCCTCCCTATAGTAGCTTCAGGTTTGTGGTTGTGGTTGTGGTTGTAATTGTGGTTGTAGTTGTGAGTATGGTTGTGGTTGTGGATAGTACTGGTGTGATACACATGCTATGTACGAGCGACTATAACACCCACGAATGAATCCCTCCTAAACCATTGGCGTTCAATGATGACAGTTTCGTTACAAACTATTTTTAGTATGCCCGTGGTGTGATGGTGCAGTTCAATCGCGCCGCTGCCGGTTGGGTGGTACAGCCAGGTACACTCATTCCATGCTGCCGGAGCGTTAGCATGACTATTCGTCCGCTATGCCGTAAAGTCAATATCAGGATCAATGTATCTACTGCTTACTTGGCAGAAGTTACGCGGTTGACATGCAAACCGGACGTTTCACCCGATGGAAGCCCGATTCGCCGGCGGCAGCGTCGTAGAAGTGCGGGGGACTATTCTTGAAGACATAGCATAACAGGTTTCAACCGGATTTTGACATGACTCTACCGGCACAAGATGAATTCTCAATGACAGTCACCACATGGACTGTCATTCCTGATCGCCTGACTGTGCTAATTCGTCTTTCTAAGAGACTGTCTGAGAAGGGTTGGTCATGGGGCTACGGCCCTGGCGCGGGAGTCCCGGCTTCAGCCGGTGTGTGGCCGGAACCGGCTGAAGCCGGGACTCCGGGGGCGCTGTCCGGTATCGCAGGGCACCCGGCATGCCGTGGGACCGACGCGAATCAGCTTTTCAGACAGTCTCTAAGCACCTGAAACCACGATATCTCCTCTTGACATCAGAACACACGTTCTATATAATACAGGTGTAGCGTTTCCCGACCAACCCACAAGCAACTCTACTTTGCAGCGCTATCCTACCGATACTTGAGCCTGACGCGTCTCTTCTGATATTGACTCGTCTACAAGCATACCCGCTTCGGGAGGTGGTTTCCATGGCAGTCACCAGCCGAGAATTACGCACAGTCCCTGCGCGTGAGCGGGCCGCACCGGTCCCGCTACACGATACCAATCCAATCACACGGATAACCTTCCTACTTATTGGTGGCATACTGCTCTATCTGCTGGTCAGCACCAGTGTCCATTGGGGGCGCATGTTGCTTGATGACCTGCGTTATGGGCGGCCGCGTACGACCCATCTGCAGGGGTTTGTGGGTCACGCCGAAGCATCTGGGCAGCCATCCCACTTCATTGCGCTGAATCTCAATCGGCAGGTGGTTGTGCTGGAACTGCCCGGTGGCGACCCGGCGCAGGTGCGCAGTCTGCCTGGTCCCTATCTCTTTGGCGCGGACGAAGATCTTACGCCGGTGCAACTGGCGCTGGATGATGTTGATGGCGATGGGGCTAATGATTTGTTAATCAATGTCCGCAATGAGCAACTGGTCTATCTCAATAAAGACGGCAACTTTCGCCTGCCGAATCCCGAGGAGCGGCAACAACTTATGGCGACCCCATAGCTCCGGCCTATAACTGCCACTCAACGGGGCGCACCGTCTCCGTGCGGCCCGTGCTATCTCTGTATATGGACGTTGCACAACCGGGCCGTATGCGGTATAGTAACGCCGATATTGTATAATGTGTGTTATGTGTAGGGTGAACGGCGGTGAGCAAAAAGAATGGCAGGCGAACCAGGATACTCACGGCAGGTTAAAAAAATAATCGGTAACTGTTCCTCAACGGCATCAGCAAACCCCCAGGCTCAATCGGCTGAAACGACGCGTCCAGTGCCTCAGCGGATATCGTCGGCGCAACCGAAACCATCATCGGATGCGTCTGCGTCGCCTGACCAGAAATACTATGCCCGGCCCTATCAACCGCATAAAGACTATCGCACTCAGATGCGCAGCTTTGTTTCGGGGAAATCGCGCCGTGGCCTCGGTGCAACGCTGGAACGGATCGGGCTGTCGCTCAAAGCTCTGTTCCTGTTGTTAACAGGGCAATCGGCACGCAGACGCGGCACAGGACGCACAACCCGCTGTCGTGTGCCTCAACCGTCCAACCCTGATCGGCAAAGAGGACCAGCCATCTGGGTAGTATTGCTGGTCAGTATCCTGATCCTGTTTGGGAACGGCGTAATGCAATCGCGTGCCTGGCCGATGCAACCCGCTCATCCACGCGGCTTCAGTCAGCAACAGCGCGTCTGGCAGGCAAATCCCCTGGATCTACCGGGAATGTTTCGCCAGGCAGTGGGCGGCGTGGGAAATATGATTGTCAGCAACTGGCCGGGTAATGGTTCCGGAGAGAGTACGCCCGTTGAGGTAGTACCGCAGGCCGTGCTTCCACCCGGAAATTACGACCTGCGTGCCGCTCCCAGCCTGAACGCCCAGCAGATTGATCAGATCCTGGCCTCCTATGGCTCACCTGCAACCGGCACCGGGCCAGTCTGGGTTGCATTGGGCCAACAGTACGGGATTGACCCGGCCTTCGCTATTGCGTTCTTTATCCACGAGAGCAGCGCCGGCACCAATCCCAACTGGGCCGGGATGAAGCCGGGCGGCGCGACAACTCACAATGTCGGGAATATTATTTGTGCCGGTTATGCAACCTGTTATGGTCGCTTCCGCGACTATCCTTCCTGGGAGGCGGGCATTGAAGACTGGTATCGGCTGATCTCGGTGGAGTATATTCAGGGGCGTGGTACGGTGACAGTTGAACAGATTATTCCGATTTATGCACCATCGTTTGAGAATAATGTAGATGGCTATATCGGTGCAGTGACACGCATGGTTGATACCTGGAGAACCGGTGGGGTGGCACCATGATGTTTGGGGACGGCTGGCCCTACCTGACGCGTGAGCGCGCCGTTGTGCTTATCCTGGCGCTGGTCGGGATGGGCTTTCTGCTATTTCAGGTCAACCAGCCGCACCAGCCGCGCATGAGTCTCTGGGGTGGGAGCAATCCATGGGGTGGCGGTTCCGGAGAGCAGGATGGCCTGACAGGAGCGTTTCAGCAGACCGGACAGGGGCTGAATGGCGGAGCACTGCAACCCGTCGGGAACCCGCTGGGCACAGGCAATATTGTAATGACACAGGGCTATGGGGTAGGGTCGCACGCGCCCGCGCATGTCTGGGGGGCAATCGATCTAGCGCTGGATGGCGATAATGATGGTGTTGCCGATCCGGATGGTACCTGGGGACAACCTGTGTATGCGACCCACAGCGGGGTAATCAAGGCTGCGCGTGATACCTGGCCCGCCGGGAATCACATCTGGGTGATGAACGATCAGTACAAGACCGGCTATGCTCATCTACAGGATTTTGCCGTTGTAGACGGTGAGGTTGTCCAGCAGGGGCAGGTCATTGGCTATATCGGCTCGACCGGCCAGTCCTCCGGGCCGCATCTGGATTACCAGGTATGGCAGATGCAGGCCGGCAGATGGGTAAACGTCAATCCGCTTGAGTTTGGTACGTTTACCTTGCGTTGATGCACAAACAGAAGCGGCGCGGAGTTAACCCTCCGCGCCGCTTTCCCACGCCCTTCATTCTCCGCAGCAAAAACAGATCAGTAACAGGAGTTACGCGGTCACTGGCCCGGCGCGGAATTTCGCCTTCGGCGGGGCGGAAGATTCCATGCTTTTGCACAAAAAAGTTGCACAACGTGCAACTTTTTTGTGCAAAAGCTAAAGAAGTACCACGCTGCCGCCGGCGAATCGGACCGTTCATTGAAACAAACGCCTGGTTTGGAACCGACCGCGTACCTCGTGTCAGTAACATGCCTACAACCGCGCCGCCCGCCATGCCGCCGCTGCATAACGTCCGTGGGGGTCGAGGGTTTCACTCACGCTAAAGTGGTCGCGTGCCCCATCGCTATCCCCGATGGTGCGGCGCAATTCCCCCAGGTAGTAGTGCAATGCGGCCTGCTGGGGCACGGAACCATGTACCAGCAGCCCCTCAATCCCGACCAGCACCAGTTGCGCCTCAACCGAACGCTCTGCTTCCAGCAACAGGGCCGCCAGCGTGCAACACAGGGCGGCCTCATCGATAGGTGCAGTCGCGGCCTGTAATCCCCGACGCAGATGGGCCTCGATCAGAGCACGGGGAGCGCCAAGCGCCTGCCCGCCATTCGCCAGATGCAGGTAGGCCGGAGCGCAGTTCGGGTCAAGCGCCAGCGCGTGCATGGCTTCCCAACAGGCTTCCACCGTCTGACCGACCTCCAGCAGTGCGCCGCTACGGGTTGCATGCAGCCCGGCATGGCCGGGATAGAACATAATTGCCTGGCGCAACTCAGCTACCGCTGTCTCGGCATCACCCTGTGCCAGCGCAATCATCCCCTGGAGCGCGCGCGCATCGGCGGAGTAAGGATAAAGCCAGAGTGCCACCCGAATCAGGCGGGCCGCGCCGAGGTAACGTGCCTGGTCCAGGGCGCGGCGGGCCATGCAGATCAGGAGAAAGCGCGTGACAAACCAGCCGATCAGCCCCAGCGCGGGCAGGGTAGTCACCGGCGGGATGCCGGGGCCCATATGCAGGCAGAGCACCAGCAGCAAGAAGAGCGCTTCCGGCACAAGCAGCAGTTGTCGTCCAATCAGAACAAAAACCCGGGTCCAGCGGGTCATTGCGATCCTGGCATGGGAGTGGCCGATCATAATGCCTCCTTTATCGCCTCAGTGAAGCGGTTCCAGTCCCTGTGACATGCGCAGCCAGAATGCCTGGTCTCCCCGACTCCGCGCGGGATAGTGCGCACGCCGATCCCCTTTGTATTATAAAAATACAATGTGACAGGTAACGTCACAAATGGGATAGCTAGACGAAACATGTGCAACAATCGTGAAAGGAAGGCCGTCGTATGAACAGAATCGATAGTGAGGTACTAAGGAGTGAGTTCTATGCAACCACGTCTCGTTCGCAGTCGTACAGATAAAATTATTGCCGGGGTATGTGGCGGCCTGGGAGACTATTTCTCGGTCGATCCGGTGATTGTGCGTCTGATTTTTGTCCTGGTCACGCTAACCAGTGGTGCGGGGTTGCCAATTTATATTCTGCTCTGGATGTTGATGCCCCGCAGCAACAACGCTCCCTGGCCCGGCTATGATCAGTCATACACAGCCTATTCACAGCAGGCGCAGCCGTCGGCCTTTGAGCCGGCACAGACCGAACGCGAACAGGATCTGCATGAAGTGTTGCGGTCACGGGCTCCGCAATCGATGCACCAGCGCGCGGCGCGGCGCGGCCCATTTACCCGGACGCAGGTACCACCCGCGCCAGGTGAGTATCGGTTTGATCCGCAGACGGGGCAACCGCTTGACCCGCACTTCCCATCAACCGGCGAAACGGTCAATCTCCGCACAGGATGGCAGGATGCACCGTCCGAGTTTACCGTGCCGCCGGCAGCGTCGCAGGGGCCGATGTATACCACTCCGGCACCGCGCCGCCGTTCCTGGCGTACGCTCGGGTTTATCCTGCTGGGTATCGGTGGGTTGATTTTGCTGGAACAGTTGGGGCTAAATACGGCTCTGCTCTTCCCGGTCCTGCTGATCCTCGCGGGGATTGTTCTGCTCAAGCGGCGCACATAACTATTGCGCATAAACGCATTCGACGCAAAGATCGCCTGGTATGAGCCAGGCGATTTCTTTTCTCGCAAGGTAAGATTTCTGGTAGGGACGCGCTTCTGCGCGTCCGCTTCTCGATGTCCAATTGAGCACGATCTCCGGTAAGGACGTGCTTCTGTGCGTCCCTTGTCACCCGGTCCGGCGCGGCAGATGCAGCAGCAGGTTCTCGAGAGCCAGTTGGGGGTTGACATTCTCGCGGAGCCGACGCGCAGCCTCGTCGAGTCGCACAACAAAGCGGTAGATCTCCTGGAGTTTGTAGCGGCGTGCCTCGCGCTCAAGATCCTCACGGCGGTCAATATGGGTAATACCATCGGGGCAACCGGCGGCAATGAGCAACAGATCACGCCACCAACTCTGCCACAGGTCAAGCCACTCCAGAACCAGCGTCTGTTCGCCGCCGCGATACTCCTTGCTGCGATCTTCGGCCCAGCGGAAGCTGCTACTGTGGGGCTGGGTGTGCAGGGCCAGCAGCGTATCAAGTTGCTCCTGACGCGTCAGAATCTCGTCGGGTGAGGTTGCCGCGTGGAGCGCCCAGCCGATGCGTCCGTTGCTCCAGGCCGCCAGCAGCGCCGCGCGTTCCGGTTCTACCCCGGCATGGGCTATAAGCGCCTGCGCCACATGGTCGCGGGGCAGCGGGCGCAGACGAATAACCTGACAACGCGAGACAATCGTCGCAAGCAGATTGGTGTTGTTGGCGACCAGGATGAGCATTGCAAAAGGCGGCGGCTCCTCCAGCGTCTTGAGCATCGCATTCGAGGCTTCTTCGTTCAGCCGCTCGGCATCGTGCAAGATGAAGACGCGACAGCGACCCTCGTATGGCTTAAGCGCGATATCGCGCTGCCAGGCGCGGACGGTATCGATCTTCAGGTCTTTCTGGCGGGCCGCATCACTCGCCTTCACCCCGGCGGCCTGAGTTTCCATGCCGGCGAGCCGCACATCGGGATGATTGCCACTGGCGATCCGGCGACAGGCCCGGCATTGCAGGCAGGGAGCATCACCCTGCTGCTCACAGTTGAACACCTGGGCCATGCGTAGCGCCAGCAGCGCCTTGCCAATCCCGGCCGGCCCGGTAATCAGGTAGGCATGCGCCGTACGCCCGCCGGTAATGCTGCGCTGCAAATACTCAACGGCCCACTCGTGACCAATGATCCCCCAGTTCATACCCAGTATCCAGGAGCAGGATTGAGATTGAGCAACGAGATACGCGCACCAAACCTCAATCCCGCACGCACTATCACGAGAGACTGCGGAAGATTAGAACCGCGTTAACCCCCCCGAAGCCAAAGGAGTTCGACATAACAATCTGTAGATTTGCCGGACGGGATTGGTTGGGCACATAGTCCAGATCGCACTCCGGATCAGGATTGTCCAGGTTAATGGTGGGCGGAATCACGCCATGCTTGAGTGCCAGAATGGTCGCAGTAGCCTCAATCGCCCCGGCAGCGCCGGTTGCATGCCCAATCATCGACTTGGTTGCGCTGATCGGCACGCTGTAGGCATACTCGTCGAACACCTGCTTAATCGCCAATGTCTCGGCAATATCGCCGGCCGAGGTGCTGGTCGCGTGGGCGTTAATATAGTCCACCTGCTGCGGGCCGATGCGCGCATTTACCAATGCCTGGCGGATTGCACGCGCCGCACCTTCGCCCGTGGGATCGGGCGCGGTGACATGATGCGCATCACAGGTACTGGCATAGCCTACCACCTCGGCATAGATCCGCGCGCCGCGTCTACGCGCATCCGACAGGCGCTCCAGAACCATAACGGCGGCCCCTTCAGCCGGTACAAACCCGTCCCGGTCAATATCAAAGGGGCGCGAGGCGCGGTGCGGCGTTTCATTCCGGGTGGTCAGCGCGCGCATTGCACAGAAACTCGCCAGGCTGATCGGGCTGATCGGCGCTTCGCTGCCGCCGGCCAGCATAACATTCGCTTCGCCCCGCCGGATCACGGCGGCCGCCTCGCCGATAGCCTGCGCGCCGGCAGCACAGGCGGTACAGATGGTGGTATTATATCCGCGCAGATCAAGCTGGATCGCGGCCTGGCAGGAGGGCATATTCGGCAGTGAAGCCGGGATAAAGAAGGGACTTATCTTTGATGGCCCCTTCGCAAGCAGCGTGCGCATAGCCTGTTCGGTATCCGGCAGTGAGGTGGTTCCGCTGGCAATCAGGGTGCCGGTCATATAGCGGTTGCTGTCATCAATCCGGAGAGCGGCATCATCGAGGGCCATTCGCGCGGCGGCGACAGCGAACTGGCTGGCCCGCGACATACGTCGCGCCTCTTTCGCATCCATAAATTCACGGGGGGCAAAATCTCTAACCTCGCCCGCGATCCGGCAGCAGAAGTCACTCGGATCACACAGGGTAATCCGTTCCACCGCACTCTGACCGGCGCGCAACCCGGACCAGAACGCCTCGGTCCCTACGCCGAACGGTGTCAGCGCCCCCAACCCGGTAATAACGACGCGCTGATCTTCACTGTCGGCATCCGTTGACAAGGGAGCAGGCGCGACCAGCGGATCGCCATGCTCTTCTAACACCTCCTCCAGCAGATGATCGATCTGCTCGGTCAGGTCTTCTTCCGAAATTGTCTCACGCGTTGACGCCAACGCCAGCAGTCGTTGTCGCAGAGCAGTACGCTGGTCATTCGTAATATGCGCCATAGATGGACCTCACAGTGATTAGATAGGGATTAGGATCACGTATAAATTGTCAGCCTCAGCCGCAGACCATAACCGGAGGCTGCATTCGGTAGGTACTTCTGCCCGATAGCGGATACCCGTACCATTCTTGTTTCTCGTTTGTCCAGTGGAGATCAGTGGTAGGCATTGGAGAAGTACCATGTGCGTATGTGCAGCTTATGATGAAGACAGCGCGATGATCACCACGGTGAGATGTCACGCAGAAACCGTGTCTCAACCAGTGCCGTATATACTTTTCCGGCAGCATGTCTGGCGATTATAGCATGGGCATGCGCTGCCGGCAATTGGCCTGCGTGACATTCTGATTAGCATAACGCGGCAAAAAGAGCCTGCGGGTATGTCACGCCAGACCCTCTCCAGCCGCAGGCGGCAGGAAGATCAGACCTCGTCGCCGTAGCGCTCCCAATACTGCGCCAGCCGGCGCTCCAGTTCCGCCGCGCGGTGTTGGGCTGCCTCGACTTGCTGCCGGCCCTTCTCGCCTTCTGTCGGCAGCAGATCGCCCTCCAACGTCGCCCAGCGGAGCCACTCTGCTTCGATCCTTTGGTACCTGCCAGTCCAGCGCACCAACGCCAGCCCCAGCGTCTCACTGATGAAACGATTCTGTTCGTCCCGTTCTAACGGCACATAGACATTTTTCTGCAAGGCAAAGCCGGCCCACTCGCCGGTGAAGGGATGGTACCAGAAATACTCCGGCACCCGCAGGTTATCCTGGTAGACAAAGTTCTTCTCACCCCGGTCCAGGGCGGCCGTGCTATCGGACAGCAGTTCGATAATCACATCCGGCCCTTTACCTTCGGCCCAGACCACCCAGCTTTTGCGCTCCCGACTGGGGACATCCAGGACAGCGAAAAAGTCCGGGCCGCGAAAGTCTTTATTGAGTGCCCAATCGAGATTGAAATGGACAAACATA
This sequence comes from uncultured Chloroflexaceae bacterium, assembly GCA_937141995.1. Lineage (GTDB taxonomy): Bacteria > Chloroflexota > Chloroflexia > Chloroflexales > Chloroflexaceae > CAKZQX01. Next base: position 12,741 of record CAKZQX010000825.1, read on the forward strand.
TTGCCACCGACAAAACCAGTGATGGCGTGATCGCTCCAATACACCTGTAATGTCTCTATGAGCAGGTTCATCTGGGATCGGTGTCGTGGCGATTCCATCGGTTCTCCGTCGTCGTAAGGCAGTTCATCCTCAGTCGGCGGCACCGGGACATCATCGTCGATCATCTGTACCGGGGTTGTCTCGGCCATATGCGCCTCCTTGCCAATAGCCGACGCCGGGCGACTGGATGATCGCCCGGCGTCAGTAGCTCCTGCTTCCCCAACCTACTTCTTCGTCACCTTGCGCCCGCGCTGCGGTGAAGACTGCCCCGAAGACGGGGTTGCGCGTCCGCGCGCGGGTTTCTGGCCGCCCTGCTCGGCAGGCACACTACGGCCTTTCGCTGCCGGCTGTGCCGCCGCCCCCTGACCGACCATTGCCGGACTTGCGGCAGCAGCGGTAGCATCACCTTCGGCAACGAGCGCGTCTGCCGTCTCGCCGGCGGCTTCGGTGCGACCGTGGCAATATTTATACTTGTTGCCACTGCCACAGGGACAGGGATCATTCCGCCCGACCTTGGGCAGCTTACGCCGCAACGTCTGGCCTTTGGTGTTCTGGGCGGGACGGTTGCCACGCGTAAGCTCGTACCCGGAGCGGGTCGCCTGCTCGCGGCGGGCCTGCTCGGTCTGGTAGGTGGCAATCTGCTGCCGGTACGCCGGCAACTGGCGGAAGAAGTTGCGCACCACATTCTGATCGATATTGTCCAGCAGTTCCTGGAACATGCGGTAGCCGGCCGTCTGGTACTGCACCAGCGGATCGCGCTGCCCGATGGCCTGCAGGCCGATGCCCTGGCGCAGATCTTCCATGGCGGTCAAGTATTGCTGCCACTCCTGATCAATGGTTTGCAACATGAGCGAACGCTGGTAGCGGCCCAGATCCTGCACCCCGATGGCCGTGCGCCAGTCGTCCAGCGCCCGTGCAACCTGGTCATTCAGCATCTCCTCGACGGCATCAAGGTCAAGCTCACCCAATACCGTACGCAGCAGTTCAACACTGCGGGCGGAAATCGCGGTGAGCATTGCCTGACGCTCAGCCTGGGTCATGCGGGCCGCCGGGTTAAAGAGCGGACGCAACTGCTCCCGAATAAACTCCGCTATGTCATGGCGCAACTGATCGCGCTCTTCGGCAGGCATGCCTTCGGTCATACGATCCAGTGCCGCCAGGTACTGCTCGATGTAGTCCTCGCGGATCTGCTCACGGATGTTGGCCGGGACATCGAGCCAGATAACATGCTGCGGAGCAGGCAGGAGCGAGGGCACCAGTGAGAAAATCTCCCGTACCAGTAGATCGATGTGATGCCCCCGCTCGCGGTTGGGAATGATCAGCGTTTCGAGGCGGCGCTGCACCTGGTTGTCCGACAGTTCGGCCAGTTCGCCCAGATCCAGTTCATGCATCTCCGGCAAGATACCCAGCAACCGGCGCTGCACCAGCCGAATATTGACCTCGTCCGTAGCCGGGTTGGTCGCATCGGCGATGGCCTCCTGGATCTGCCCGCGCACCCAGTCGTCATAGTTCTCCAGGTAGCGCTCCACCAGGCGGGCAAACTCATCGGCGAAGAGGTCTTTGATGCGCTCTTCCAGGTCGCCCGAGGTCTGCTCACGCCAGAGCCGATTGAGATACTGCTCGGCATCGGCGGGGCCGGCGTTGCGCAACTGCTCCCCGGCATCTTCGGGCAGTTCCACGTAGGCTTCCAGTTCTGCCAGCAGGTCGTCCAGGCCCAGTTGCTGCTGTTCGGCGATCAGCGGCTCCAGGATATCGGTCAGCGTTTCATCGTCGGCGGTGCGCAGTTCGGCCAGGTCAAACTTCACATCGGGCAGAAGCCGGCTCACGCGATCATGCGCAGCATCTTCGGGTAGATCGGCAGTTTCGCGCAGATCTTCACGTATCCGGCGCAGCCGTCGTTCAGGGTCCAGGTAGCGCGACACCAACTCACCAATCTGGCGCTGCTCGTCAGCTTCCTCCAGGATGCGGCGGCGCAGGCCATAGATGACCTCACGCTGTTTGTTCATCACGTCGTCATACTCGACGGTATGCTTGCGCATGTCGAAGTTAAAGCCTTCGACGCGGGTCTGGGCCGACTCGATGCTGCGGTTGATCAGGCCCGCCTCGATCTTCATATCCTCACCGGCACCCAGGCGCTCCATCGCCTTTTTGACTGTATCCATCCGCCCGAAGCGGCGCATCAGGTCATCTTCCAGCGAGAGGTAGAAGGAGGACGAGCCGGGATCACCCTGGCGGCCGGCACGCCCACGCAACTGGTTGTCGATGCGGCGGGCCTCGTGCCGCTCGGTACCGATGATATGCAGGCCACCGGCCTCCTTGATCTGCTCACGCCAGGTCAGGCAGTCCTGCTGGATCTGCAACACTTCGTCGATATAGCCGGGTTGCAACCCCGGCTCCTGTGCAACATAGGCCCGGGCACGCTCCAACTCGCCGCGCAAGACCAGTTGTACCAGCTTCGCGCGGGACGTGTAGACTCGCTTGAACAGCCTGTCGGACAGGAAGACCGCGCGGTCGCGCCCGTGGCGGTTGCGATAGTCCTGCATATCGCCAACCAGTCGCCGGATCTCAGTAATATGCTCCTCGCCAACCCAATCAAACTCGCGCAGCATAGTCCGCACTTCGAGCAGTCGCCCATTCAGCACCGCATCCACCAGCGCCATATGCTGGTCGAACTGCTCCGGTGTATCCCCCAGCACCGTATGAATGACAAACAGATGCATGCCCTCAGCTTCGATGCGCTCCAGGGATTGTTCATACTCTGCGTGCAACTGCCGCAATGCTGCCAGCAACTCAGCATCCATATCGTTGCCGGAACGCGCGACAATCTGCTCCGGGGCGGACTTCTGCGTTTTCGGGTCGGCCAGCAGACTCTCCGCCAGTTCGGTAATCTGCTCGTGGGTAACGCCGCGCTCCTCCAGGTGCCGTGCCGCCAGCGCTTCGGGATTGCCGCCGAGCAGGATGTCGGTACCACGACCGGCCATATTGGTCGCAATTGTCACGGTTCCGGGTTGCCCGGCCTGCGCAATCACGCGCGCCTCGTCCACATTCTGCTTGGCGTTGAGCACCTGATGCTTGATCTTCTCGCGTTTGAGCAGCGCACTCAGGCGCTCCGAGGTTTCCACCGAGGTGGTACCAACCAGGATTGGCTGTCCCTGCTCAGCGCGCTCGCGCATCTCGGTGATCAGCGCACGAAACTTAGATTCCTCCGTCGGGTAGATCTGATCGCTATAATCCAGCCGGATTACTGGTTTATTGGTCGGAACAGCGGTTACTTCGGCGTTGTAGAACTTCTGAAATTCCTCCTTCTCTGTCACCGCCGTACCCGTCATCCCGGACAGCTTGGTATATTTGCGGAAGTAGTTCTGGAAGGTAATCGTCGCATAGGTGACATTCTCGCGGCGAACCTCGACCCCTTCCTTGGCCTCAACTGCCTGGTGCAGGCCGTCACTCCAGCGGCGACCCGGCATCAAGCGCCCGGTGAACTCATCGACGATGATGACCTCGCCATCCTGCACAACATAGTCTTTATCGCGGAAGAAGACAAACTGGGCTTTGAGCGCATTTTCCAGGTAGTGCGTCAGGGTGGTGTGCTGCGGATCGTAGACACTCTCGCCCTCACCCAATTCGTCCAACTGGCGCTCGATCTTCTCCAGACCCGCTTCGGTAATGACCGTACTGCGCGTCTTCGGGTCGATCAGCACATCGCCGTCGGGTTCCTCACCCTTCTTGACTTCGTCCGGCGTGACGCGACCGGCACGCAACGGTCGCACTAACTGGGCAAAGCGGGCATACTGACTGCTCGACTGCTGGGCCGGGCCGCTGATGATCAACGGTGTTCGCGCCTCGTCAATCAAGATATTATCAACCTCGTCCACGATGGCGTAGTAGTGACCGCGCTGGCGCACCTGCTCCATGCTGTTGACCATGTTGTCGCGCAAGTAGTCGAAGCCAAACTCGTTGTTGGTACCGTAAGTAATATCGGCGGCGTACGCCTCCTGCCGGGTGCAGGGTTTCCAGTGAACCAGGCGCTCGTCGTCCAGCGGAGCATCGGGATCGACATACTCCGGGTCAAATCGGGCGGAGTAGTCATGGGCAATAAAGCCTACATGCATATCAAGCAGATGGTAGACCGGCCCCATCCAGCCCGCGTCACGGCGTGCCAGATAGTCGTTGACGGTGACGAGATGGCAACCCTGGCCTGCCAGCGCATTGAGGTAAAGCGGCAGCGTGGCAACCAGCGTTTTCCCTTCACCCGTTTTCATCTCGGCGATTTTGCCCTCGTGCATCACCATCCCCCCGATCAACTGCACATCGTAGTGGCGCATACCAATGGTACGGCGGGCAGCCTCGCGTACGATGGCAAACGCCTCCGGCAGCAGATCGTCCAGCGTCTCACCCTGGGCCAGGCGGCGGCGGAACTCGCCGGTCTTGGCGCGCAACTGCGCATTGGTCAGTTGCTGATAGGCTTCCTCCAGGCTGTTAATCGCTTCAACCTGGGGACGGTAGCGCCGCCGCACCTTCTCATCTGTGTCGCCAAAGAGTCTCTTTATGGCATTTAACATCTGTAGCGTCTCCTGAACACGATAACAACCGCAGCTATGGCGAGCAGTGAGCAGGCAATCTGCCAGACGTGCGCGACATCTCTGCGGTATCATTTGCTTGTAATCCCTGGCATTATACCTGAGGCATAGTGCAGGATCAAAGATTGCCGGCTGAGTGGCGCGTGATAGGGTGGCGGAGGATGTAGGAATGTGCGGCTGAGGAACGTTGCAAAAATAGCCCGGATATGTAATGACCGGGAATCCCGGCTGAGGAACGTTGCAAAATAGTTCGGATATGCAATATCCGGGAGTCCCGGCTTTCGCCGGTAGGCTGCCGGCCGGGGCCACGGCATCCTGCCGGGAATGCCTGATCCGGCTGAAGCCGGGACGCCTGAGCGGCGCTATCCGGATGAAAATCTCAACTTCATGTCGCCGGTTGAATGCAATGCACGCGCGGTTGCAAGCCGCGCCTACTGCCGGCGTTGCATAGCCCTGCGGTATCAGACACGCTACAGAGTATGTTGCAGATAGTTCGGGTACAATAGAGAGAACAGAGAACAAAGAACCGAGAGACTGTCTGAAAAGATGATGCGCGTCGGTCACACGGCATGCGGGGTGCCCTACGACACCGGACAGCGCCCCCGGAGTCCCGGCGTCAGCCGGTTCCGGCCACAC
>CAKZQX010000826.1 GCA_937141995.1 uncultured Chloroflexaceae bacterium
CAACGCGCGCTGAGCTTGCCCAAAGCTCGTTTTATCGCGCCTTTATGCACGCTAACAGGATGCAGGGAACGGTCACAGTGTTCTTTTACTCGGATCGGAAACGGACTCGGGTCGAAGCGCTGGGCTTCCTGCTGGATTACCAACCGCCATGGGAGGGGGCAATCAAGGATGTGACACACTATACGCGCAGGCCACCCGAACAGGCAGTCACGGCGTTTCTGGACTTCTGGCAAAATGGGATGCGAATGCCTCCCGGTGAACAGATGCAGGAGATCAGCGATCAGGAAGCCAAAACGGTGTTGCTGCAAGCATTACACCAGAACCGTGCGCTATCGATTCGGCTGCATAAGGATTTTGGCCCGATACGTGACCGGTTTCTTCGGCACATCCTCACCCTGCCGGATGGTCCGGAAACACCCCGTCTGACCGTTGAGGAACTGGATGCATTGCAGACGCAGGGCACATCCAGCGAGTCGCTTCAGGCCAATGAACAGACCTTTGGCTACCGAATACGGCTGGAAGATGGACAAGAGATACGTATGCTGCGCCCGCCGGATGATGAATAGATCAAGAGCCCTACACTGTATGCAGCACGGCTGCTTTGTCATATTCGCGGACACGGTGTATGAAAAAACCCTGTGACGCGTCGTGTTCTCGTCATCAATGCTCAATTCTCACCCTATGCCACTGATCAGTCACTCAACCTACATCCCGCCGCCGCTCATGCGGAATGGACATCTACAAACGCTCTACCCGGTCCTCTTCCGCCGGGTACCGGGGATACGCTACGCGCGTGAGCGTATCACCACGCCCGACGATGACTTCCTGGATCTCGACTGGGCGCGGGTTGAGGCTGACCGCGCAGTGATTGTGTTACATGGACTAGAGGGCAGTTCCAGCCGACTGCATGTGCGCGGGATGGTTCGGGCGATCAACCGGCGCGGCTGGGATGCGTTGGCACTGAACCTGCGAGGTTGCAGCGGTGTGCCCAACCGGCAGGCGCGGGCCTACCACAGCGGTGCCACGGACGATCTGCAGACCGTGGTGGCGCATGTGCAGGCGCAGGCACGTTACCGGCAACTGGCGCTGGTGGGCTTCAGTCTGGGCGGCAATCTGCTGCTGAAATACCTGGGAGAACAGGGCGCGGCGCTGCCGGCGGCAATCATTCGTGCGGTCGCCATCTCGGTGCCGTGTGACCTGACGGCGACATCACATAAGCTGGCGCAGTGGCAAAATCAGATCTATATGCGCTACTTTTTGCACTCACTGCGGGGCAAGCTCCGGCAGAAGCTAGATCTGCTCCAGCCGCATGTTACCCCCGCCGATCTCCGCCGTCTGCGCAGCTTCAAGGATTTTGACGATCTCTACACCGCGCCGTTTCACGGGTTTAGCTGCGCCGAGGACTACTGGACCCGCGCCGGTTGTACGCAGTTCATCACCGGTATTACCATTCCGACACTGCTGCTCAATGCCCGCGATGATCCCTTTCTCACCGGGGCATGCTTTCCGGAGAAGCAAGCCGAACAGAGCCACTGCTTCTGGTTGGAGGCTCCCCGACATGGTGGGCATGTCGGCTTTGTGCGGGCCGGTGGGCCAGGCGAATACTGGCATGAGCAGCGGGTGGGTACATTTCTGGACATGCCGTGAGCCGCGTAAGTCGTGTAGATCATAAGTCTTTGGCCTGGAGCCGCGCTTGCAACCGGCTACATTCCGGTCCATTCTGCATCTATCTGCGTACAGCCTGTTATAATAGAATGTGGCACACCGGATAGACTGATGATGGATGTGCAAAAACCGTTCGCGCAGCAGCGCAGGTAGTTGCGCTACCTGCAGCATGGCTGTGAGTCAGGACAGTCCGCAAGGCATTCAGAGGGAGTATCCCACGGGGAGTCCTTGCACGTAGTACGTAAGCAGGGGGACCACCACAGATATAGAGTGAAGAGATGATAAGGTCAAATAAAAATCTAACTGCACCCACCGTTACCGCTATCGCCCAGGAAATCCTGGATCAGCGCCGGATTCCCAGCGCAACCTATCGCATTCAGTTCAACAGCGATTTTACGTTTCAGGATGCGCAGGGAATCATTCCATACCTGCATGACCTGGGGATCAGCGACTGTTATGCATCGCCGTTACTGAAACCGCGCGTGACCAGCAGCCACGGCTATGACATTACCGATCATGGAGAACTGAACCCGGCCCTTGGCGGCGAAGAGGCGTTCGAGGCCTTCTCGGCGGATCTGCGTGCGCGGCAGATGGGCCTGATTTTCGACACGGTGCCCAACCATATGGGCATCGGCGATGTAACCAACGTCTGGTGGATGGATGTACTGGAGAATGGCCCCAGTTCGATCTATGCCTCCTATTTCGATATCGACTGGCACCCGGTCAAGCCGGAACTGGAGAACCAGGTACTCCTGCCGATCCTGGGCGACCAGTACGGCAATATCCTGGAGAGCGGTCAACTCAAGCTGGTGTATGAGGATGGCTCATTTTTTGTCTACTACTATGAGCATAAGCTGCCCATCGCGCCGGGAACCTACAGCGGCATCCTGAGCTATAAGCTGGAGGATCTGGTTGAGCAACTGGGTGAGGTTGACGAGAATGTGCTGGAACTACAGAGTATTCTGACGGCCATTAGCTATCTTCCACCGCGTACCGAGACGGCCATCGAGCGTATCGCCGAGCGCAACCGCGAGAAAGAGGTCATCAAGCGGCGTATTTCTACGCTCTACGACAGCAGTTCGGACATCCGGGAGGCGCTGAATGCATCGGTGCGAGCGTACAACGGCACCGTGGGTGATCCGCCCAGCTTTGACCTGCTCGATCAGTTGATCCGCGACCAGGCCTACCGACTGGCGTTCTGGCGGGTGGCTGCCGAGGAGATCAACTATCGCCGCTTCTTCGACATCAACGACCTGGCAGCGATCCGGGTCGAGTTGCCCGAAGTTTTCCACGCGACGCACCATCTGATCTTTCGCTATCTGGCCGAGGATAAAGCCACCGGCCTGCGCGTTGATCATCCGGATGGGCTGTGGGATCCGCCGAGCTACTTCCGGCAACTGCAAGAGAGCTATGTCCTCTACAAAGTCCGCGCATTCCTGGAGCAAGAAGAGATCGAGGAAGAAGAGCAACTGGCGCAGGAAGTCGCCGGGTGGATTACCGAGCAGTTCAAGCGAAACAAGACTGCCGCCAACCCCTGGCCGCTCTATGTCGTCGCTGAGAAGATTCTCTCCGAGGGTGAGTCACTACCGCTGGACTGGGCCGTGGCCGGAACGACCGGCTATGACTTTCTCAATGCGGTAAACGGCATTTTTGTCGATAGTAACAACCGGCGCGCGTTCGACCGGATCTACAACAACTTTACCGGCAATCCGGTCAATTTTAACAACCTGGTTAATTCGACCAAGAAGATGATCATGCTGGTGTCACTGGCGAGTGAAACCTCGGAACTCAGCTATCAACTGGAGCGGATTGCCGAGCACAACCGCCGCTACCGCGACTTCACGCTCAACAGCCTGACGTTTGCCATTCGTGAAGTCATCGCCGGGTTGTCGGTCTACCGTACCTATATCAACGGCACCGACGGCGTGGCGCGCTGGGACCAGAAGTACATCGAAGCCGCCGTGAAGGAAGCCCAGAAGCGTAACCCGCGCACCGCCGAGGCGATCTTCAACTTTATCCGCGATACGCTGACGCTGCGGAATATTGAGGATTTTGAGGCAGAGGATCAGACCCGCCTGCTCGACTTTGTAATGAAGTTCCAGCAGATCACCGGGCCGGTGATGGCGAAGGGCGTTGAGGATACGGCCTTCTACCTCTACAATCGACTGGTTTCACTCAACGAGGTTGGCGGCCACCCGACCCACTTTGGCTACACAATTAACGCCTTTCACAAACAGAATAGCGATACTTGCCGACGCTGGCCGCATGCGCTGCTGACCTCATCGACCCACGATACCAAGCGGAGCGAAGATGTGCGCGCCCGCATCAATGTCCTGTCGGAGATTCCGGAGGAGTGGCGTACTGCGCTGACCCGCTGGAGCCGCCACAATGCTTCCAAACGAACGAAGGCCGAGGGCGAAGCCGCCCCCGACCGCAACGACGAGTATCTGCTCTACCAGACACTGATCGGCGCGTGGCCGAATGAGCTATCCACGCCCGAAGAGTTTGCCCGCTTCCGCGACCGCATCGTGGCCTATATGCAGAAGGCGACTAAGGAGGCCAAATTTCATACCAGTTGGGTTAATCCCAATGAAGAGTATGACGCCGCTGTACAGAACTTTGTCCAGCGCGTCCTCTCCGATGATCGCAAGAGTCCCTTCTTGAAGGACATCCAGACATTCCAGCGGCGTATCAACTTTTACGGGCAGTTTAACTCGCTGGCGCAGACGCTGATCAAGCTGACCGCCCCCGGTGTTCCGGATATCTACCAGGGCTGCGAACTCTGGGACTATAGCCTGGTCGATCCGGACAATCGCCGCCCGGTTGATTATGACCTGCGCCGCTCCCTGCTGGCCGATCTGAAGCAGCGCATTGAGCAGAGCGACTCAAATCTGGTGCCGCTGGTGCGGGAACTGCTCGACACCAGTCAGGATGGGCGCGTCAAGCTCTACCTGATCTATCGCACGCTGCACTATCGCCGCGCCCATGAGCAACTCTTCACCGATGGGGATTACCAGCCGATTGAAGCTAACGGCGACAAACAGGAGCATGTCGTTGCCTTCAGCCGCACCCATGGCGAAGAGTCCTTCCTGGTTGTTGCGCCACGCCTGTTTGTGCGGCTGACCAACGGCAATGATCAAATGCCCCTGGGCAAGCGCACCTGGACCGATACCTGGATTTCGCTCGAACATGATCAGCCCGGTCAGCAGTATCGCAATCTCTTCACCGGAGAACAGATCACCGTGAGTGACTATGACGGCACGCCGGGATTGCCGCTGGCATCAATTTGTGCGCACTTCCCGGTTGCCTTGATCGAGCGCGTACGGTAGAGGGTTGGGGAGTGGGGATGGGGAATGGTAGGGACGCGCTTCTGCGCGTCCACATTCCTTCCGGATGCTGAAAATGTCTTCCGGGACAGGCACGGCAACCTGTTCGTAAGTATACGAGTTACGAGGTGCGATCTGTTCCGGTCTGGTACGGAAACCGAAAGCTGGTTTCGCCTGCGGCAGCACGATACTTTTTCTCTTTTTCCACCCAAAACAGTCCGTACCTGAAAGGCAGAGAATTTCCTTTGTATTTCACATACGAGAAACTCAAACTACACATACCCGAAATACGCGCCGCCGCCATACGGGCCGCCCGGTCCATCGCCGATGTAAGCACCTGTCCCGCGCCCGGTCCACCACATGCCGGCGCAATGGCCCCACCCCCCGCCGCCGCTGATCCGGCATGGCGACCACTGCACCCGGGGGACCGCTGGGGCGGCGCGCCGGGTGCCGATCCGGATGTGCCGCCGCGTCGCCTGGACTGGAATATTCCCGCCGACGGCGGCAGTACCCACTGGCTGCGCGCCACGCTATGCATTCCCGCTGAGTGGCAAGATCAGCCGGTCTGGCTAAACCTGGCCGGGGCGGGCCAGGCGCATGCCGGTCTTGAAGCGATTGTTTACCTTGACGACGCGGCCCTGGCCGGGATTGATGATTATCACCGCAGTGTGCGCTTACCGCCGACAGCCCACACCGGCACCCACGAACTCCTTTTCCGCTGCGCCCTGCCCTTCCCGCAGCCCTTCGGCGGCCTCAGCCTGCAACTCCGCGATGAACGGATTGCCCAACTGGGGCAAATGCTGCATACGCTGCTTGACGCCGTTGTAACCTATCCGGAACATGATCCGTTTCGCCATGCGCTGCTGGAGCAGCTTAACGCCGCCTACAACACGCTGGATCTGCGTGCGGGCCGGCAGAGTGCCGCCTGCGCCGCTTCCGCCTATGCCGCGCTGGCCCAACTCCGGCAGTGGCTCAACGATAACGTGCCGACAGCGACGGATAGCGCACTGCAACCGAAACTGCTTGCCACCGGCCATGCTCACCTGGATGTCGCCTGGCTCTGGCCGCTCTGGCGCACCCGGCAGAAGGTCGCACACACCGTTGCCACGGCGCTCCACCTGATGGAGCGTTACCCCGACTACCACTTCAGCATGAGCCAGCCGCAGGTCTACGCCTATCTCAAACAGGACGACCCGGCGCTCTACGCCCGCCTCAAGCAGCGCGTCGCCGAGGGCCGCTTTGAGCCGGTCGGGATGATGTGGCTGGAAACCGATTGTAATATCCCCAGCGGCGAGTCACTGGTACGCCAACTGCTCTTTGGAGCACGCTTCTTTGCCGAAGAGTTTGGCATGCAGAACCATATCGTCTGGCTGCCGGATGTCTTCGGCTACAGCGCCGCGCTGCCGCAACTAATGCGCAGTTGTGGAATTGACTGTTTTGTCACTACCAAAATAAGCTGGAACCAGTTCAACCGGATGCCGTACGATACCTTTCGCTGGCGCGGGATCGATGGCAGCGAAGTGCTGGCCCACTTTATCACCGCGTCCGATCAGCCGGTGCGCCATCCCAGCGAGCCCCAGGACTACACCTATGTCGGGCGGATGACGGCGCGCGAAGTGACCGGCACCTGGAACCACTACCGCCAGCAGGCCATCAATAACGAATTGCTCTATATTTATGGCTGGGGCGATGGCGGCGGCGGCCCAACCGTGGAGATGCTGGAGGCACAACAGATCCTGGCGGCGCTGCCACGGCTGCCGCACGTTCGACCGGGGCGTGTCGATCACTACTTCGAGCGGCTCTACCGGCGCATCTGGCCTGATCCGCGTCTGCCGGTCTGGGTGGGTGAACTCTACCTGGAGTACCATCGCGGCACCTACACCAGCCAGGGTCGCACGAAGCAGGCCAACCGGACGGCGGAACTGCTCTACCGCGAGGCCGAGTGGCTGAATGCCTGGGCGGTTACGCTGGGAGCGGAGAATCAGCAGGCGGCGCTGAATGCGGGCCGGCAACTGATCCTGCTGAACCAGTTTCACGACATTCTGCCCGGCAGCAGTATTGCCCAGGTCTACACCGACAGCCATGCCGACTATGCCGAGGTGGAGCGCATTGGCCGGCAGGTCATTAGCAGCGCCATCACGCATATTCTACGCCGGCAGCCGTCGCTCGCGCCCACTCCAGCAGATACCGCGCCCGCCAACGCGCTGCTGGTCTTCAACAGCCTGCCCTGGAAGCGCCGCGATGTTGCGCGCATCGCGCTGCCACCCGACGGCAAATCACCACAGCCCACCAGCGCCGACAACACCCCACTGCCGACCCAGATGATCGAAACGCTTGCAGGACAGCGGCAACTTCTGTGCGAAATCAGTGTGCCCGCCTATGGCTTCACGCGTACGGACTGCCGGGCTGCGGACAACAATGCCAGGAAGGTACCCGCCGGCGGAAGCACCACCCTCACGGCGCAACCGGCTATCCTCGCTAACGACGAGATCCGCCTGGAACTGGATGATCGGGGCGAAATCGTCTCGCTGTACGACCGGCGCTATGATCGGGAAATCATCGCCCCCGGCACAACCGGCAACCAGCTTGTGGCCTACGAGGATCGCCCACTCAAGTGGGATGCCTGGGATATCGATCCGTTTTATTTGGAGAAGCCCTACCCGGTACATGACATCCTGGACTGGCGCGTGGTCGAGACGGGACCGCTACGCGCCGCCATCGAGATGACGCGACGCATCGGGCAGAGCCGGATCAGACAGCGCATCTGCCTGTGGCATAATCAGCAGCGCATTGACTTTCTGACCGAGGTTGACTGGCAGGAGCGGCAGACGCTGCTGCGCACACTCTTTCCCCTGCAGATCAATGCCGCTCGCGCCACCTGCGAGATCCAGTTTGGCGCGGTGGAACGGCCCACCCACCGCAACACCAGTTGGGACCAGGCACGCTTCGAGGTCTGCGCGCACCGCTGGGTAGACCTGAGCGAGGGCGACTATGGCGTGGCGCTCCTCAACGATGGCAAATACGGCCACAGCCTGTACCACAACACGCTGGGCCTCTCGCTGCTCAAGGGCGCGATTCATCCCGACCCGGATGCCGACCGGGGCGTGCATCGCTTCACCTACAGCCTGCTGCCGCACCCCGGCGACTGGCGCACAGGTCAGGTTGTGCGCCGGGCCTATGCGCTGAATGTGCCACTCCGCACCATTATGACCGGCAACAGCGCACCGCTCCTCAACGGAGCGCGGGACCAGACCGCACCGGATCAACGTGTCTCATTTGTCAACACATCCACAGATCATATTGTTGTCGAAACGATCAAGTCGGCTGAAGATGGGGATGGATTAATTGTCCGGCTGTATGAAGCGCATAACCAGCGCGGGCCGGTACGCCTGGTGTTTGGGCAACCGCTTGCCGGCGCTATCGAAGTAGATCTGCTGGAGCGTCCGGTTGGCCCGGTAGACGTATCGGGGCACCAGGTTCGCTTCGATATACGTCCGTTTGAGGTTAAAACGCTGCGGGTGCGTTTTGGGGAAAGGGACAGAGGGCAAAACAAAGGACAGGCCCAGTAGCCTGCCCGAAGCAACGTTTCCCGCATCAGAATAGGGTGCGGACGCGCAGAAGCGCGCCCCACCGCAACCCTGCATTCGCCGGATTCACGCCTGCAGATCAACCACAATCCGGCCGCGCACCTGACCCTTGAGGATCTGCCGACCATAGTTGGGAACATCCTCCAGCTTAACCACCTGTGTCATCGGCTCAAACGCCGACCGGGGCAGATCCCGCGACAACCGGGACCAGGCTTCCTGGCGGCGCGGTTTGGGGCAGACCACCGACTCAACCCCCAACAGGTTGACTCCCCGGAGAATGAACGGCAACACCGTTGTATTCAGCGCGATACCACCGGCATTGCCACATGCGGCAATGCTGCTATTGTAGGCCATTGAGCGAATCACCCCGGCCAGTGTATCGCCGCCAACCGTATCCACCGCCGCGCCCCAGCGCTCTTTCTCCATGGGCTTACCGGCAACCGACAATACATTCCGATCAAGAATATCATGCGCGCCGAGATCCTTCAGATAGGCGTGCGTTTCGGTGCGCCCGGTTGCGGCCACCACCTTGTAACCCAGGTTCGCCAGCACCGCCACGGCCACGCCCCCGACGCCACCACCCGCGCCGGTCACCAGCAACTCACGCTCCATTGTCGGCACCAGGCCATGCTCCTCCAGCGTCAGCACGCAGAGCATCGCCGTCAACCCGGCTGTGCCGATGCTCATCACCTGCTGCAAATCCAGACCCTCCGGCAGCGGCACCAGCCACTCCGACCTGACGCGCGCCAGTTGCTCATAGCCGCCCCAGTAGCGCTCGCCGACGCCCCAGCCGGTTAAAACCACCTGATCACCCGGTTTATAGTCAGGAGAGGCCGACTCAACCACCGTCCCGGAGAAGTCGATCCCCGGCACCATGGGATAACTGCGGACAATTTTCCCTTTCCCGGTCAGGGCCAGGCCATCTTTGTAGTTCAGACCCGAATAGGCCACCGATACCAGGACATCACCTTCGGGAAGATCATCCTTTGACAACGTCTGAATCGACGACTGAACCTCACCCGCTTGTTCATTCAATACCAGGGCTTTGAAACTCTCAGTGGTCATCTTTCCTCCTCACAGCGGCAATAGCTCTTCTACCGGCACGAGCCGCAACGAACCAGTTGGACAGGCCCGTACACAGGCCAGGTCATCATAACCATGGCATAAATCGCATTTATCAGCGCGGTAGGGGTAGGTTTGTACCGACTCCGGGATTGACAGCGGCGAACCCCAGCGCTGCTTGAGCGTACTCCAGAGTTTGCCAAGCGGCCCATCGAACGGTTGCGCCGTCGGTACGCGCGTCACAGCATCATAGGGACAGGCCGAAACACATGCCCCACAGCCGGTACACTGGTCGTTGATAATCAAAATGCCCTGATCATTCCAGACCAGCGCATCTTCGGGGCAGGCATCCACACACTCCGCGCCAACCCGACACTGCCGACACGCATCAACAACTTCCTGGACGTCTAACCGCACCCCATCCAGACGTAACCGGGGGTACCCATGCCGTTGAGCACAGGCACCTACACAGGTCGTACAGTCCGACGGGCACAACTGAGGATTGCGTACGAGCAGATGACTGCCGCGCAGCAACCCGCGCTCAACAATCATCTGAACCTGCTGCACCTGACCATAATCCTGGCGCAACCGCTCATTGTTGGCGCGCCGCCCCTCTGCCACCTTACGGATCTGCTTCTCCAGCTCGGGGGAGTGCCTGAGCATAGCATCAAAATCAGCAGCAGGCAGGGCCAACACCTCAACCGGCGTCAAAGCCCGCACATTGGCGGTATGCCGCCGGTCGGAGAGCAACCCCATTTCACCAAAGAAGTCACCTTCGTTGAGCGAGGCAATGGTATACTCCTCCCGCTCGACCAGCGCCTGCCCGGACACAATCAGGTAGAGCGCCTCGACCCGCTCGCCGCTCCGCACAATCACCTTGCCGCGTGGGTGATGCTGCGGTTGCAGCAACTCGGCCAGAAGCAACCGCTCAACCGGCGAGAACTGGCTCAAAAGCGGCACCCGTGCCAGGGTGCTCTCAACCATGCGGCGACGATAGTGGGCATAGAGGGCAGCACGCAGGTGCGGCGTAGTCGGTAGCAGCGCCTGCACATCGTTTAGCGCCAGTTGCAGTGTATAACAGCGGGTTTCCGTGTACACGCTGGCCCGCCGAAAAAAATCACCAAATAGTGGCCCCTCGCCAAAACAGTCACCACGCCCCAGCACTCCCAGCAGCACCTCATGCCCTTCTTTGTCATGCAACGTCAGTCGCAGCGTGCCTTCGAGCAGAATGTAGAGAAACTGATCAGGTCGGTACTCGCTGTTCAGCCACACACCGGGCGAAAATATCCGTAGCACACAGAGATCGGCCAGGTGGGCCAACTCCACTGGGGGCAACTCCCGCAGGAGATCAAGCGAACCCAGTTCGGTCAGGCATGCCGGTCGGCGGGTTTCATGCACTTGCTGGAACGGGGATCGGGGTATCTCATTGCGGGAGGGGGCTTTTGCATGAATTTTGTGTTGTTTGGGAGAGACGGTCATGATTTTTCCTGCTTATCCTCGCATCGTTGCATCGTTGGTAATTATCTAACGCAAGCCCGGTAATTGCGCGCTCAGGTTGACAGGCGTTCTATATTTCTACATAAAATCGGGTAACGCGTGTCAATTCAAATCATCTCCACTCAGGCTATCGCGCAGGATCTCAATATTCTCGAGTGCCAGACCCGTGCCAATGGCAACACAGTTGGCAGGCTGATCGGCAACATAGCAGGGAACGCCGGTGACTTCCGTCAACAACTCATTCACACGGCGCAGCATGGCCCCACCGCCGGTCATCAACATACCTTTGTCAATAATATCGCTCGACAACTCCGGCGGCGTCTCGACCAGTACCGCGCGCACCGCATTGACAATCGCCTCCAGCGGCTCCTGGATGGCCTCCGTCACCTCGTTCGAGTCAACTTCAATTGTACGGGGCAACCCG
>CAKZQX010000827.1 GCA_937141995.1 uncultured Chloroflexaceae bacterium
TTCAGGGGGATTATGAACGAGCCATTGAGCACTATGTTTATGCCGAAGATCTGGCACGTCATATCAGTGCGAAATATGCACTCAGTTTTGCCTATACCAACACAGCCTATGCCTATTACTGTTTAAGCATGTATGATCAGGCTGAGGCACACTGTCGAACGGCCATCAAACTCTGCCAGGATATGCGGGACAAAGCCGGTCTTGCGCATATTTATGACATGTTTGGGATGATTACTTTTAATCGTGGAAACTATAATCGGGCGTTGCATTCCTCTTATGAAAAGGCGTTAGCATTACACCAGGAACTTGGCAGCAGCTATCAAGAGGGAAATACGCTTATACATATGGCAAATGCCTATAATGCGTTATCACAACCCGCCCATGCTCGCGTTCTGGCTTATCGCGCCCGGGAGATTGCCGAGCGGGTTCAGGGGCCGCAACTTCAGGTTGAGGTACTTAATGCTCTGGCTGAGGCGGACCTGCTCAGTGCCACTGTCCCGAGTGAAGCTGATCGCACAGGATTGACACCAGCCGAACTGCTGGTTCGTAGTACCGAACAGTCCCGGCAGGCCGCCGAACGCGCCGCTGCAATTGGTAGCCGACTGGATCAGGGTATCGCCCTCCGGCTGCTGGGCCAGGCAGCGGCACGCCAGGGTCTGCCCTACGATGAGCATTTTCAGGCCGGCCTGGCTATCTTTGCCGAGATCAAAAACCGCTTTGAACGCGCGCGTACTCAGGCGCGCTATGCCGAAGCACTTGCCGGGACAACCTTTTCGGCGGCGTCTGCGTATCTAAATCAGGCGCGCGCAACGTTTATCGAGATAGGCGCACGCGGGGAACTGGCGCGCCTCAGCAATTTCAGTGAGAAATCTCAGTGAAGGGGGGGCTGAATGTCGCAGGAAGCGGTGGAGCGGGTGCTGGGCCGGGCGATGACCGATGCGGAGTTTCGCCGGCAGTTGATCGATGATGCCCGCGCGGCCTGTAAGGGCTATGATCTGACCGAGGAAGAACTGGATGCGCTCGAAGCGCTGGATGCCGAGAGCATGAAGGCGTTTGCCGGTACACTTGATGCGCGTATTTCCAAAACCGGGGGACGGGGGTTTATGTAGAATGTGGGCAAAGGATAGTATTTTTATTGCAGAGAAGCGCTGCGGCGCAACTCTGCCGTTTTCCATACTATCGTCAGGTGTTATACCAGGTTGCCATCAACCCGGCAATCAGCCGGAACGGACGCAACGGCACAGGGCTGCACGTTCCCATTCATCACCTCTAGGTCCACTGTGTCTACCGTAGCGATGACAACGAAATCAGTATAACCCGGTTCACCCAACCGTCAGCGCACTCGCCAGCGCGCCGCTACGCAACTCCGGGCAACCCGGCAAAACTGTGCGTACCTCTAGCCGGTATGCCCCGGCCTTCAGGCTCGAGGGGATGCTGAAGACCAGTTCGCCCGGTTTGTTGGTCGCCACAAAGGTGATCCGTAACAGATCGCGGCCATTGGAGCAGAGGAAGATGCCCTGCTGGGGATCTTTGGGATCAAACGTGAGTTGATTGCCCCGGACCCGCCCGATGCCGCCGGGAGTTAGCGTGCTGTTGACCGTACTACTGCTGATATCGGTGAATTCCAGCAGGATTGGCTCCAGTTTGTTGGACTCGATCTTCTCGACCCGGGCCTGGGTTTGCAGCAGTTCGCGCAGGCGTGGAGCCGGGTTTGCCACCGCATCCAGTTGATGCTGCTCCGGAGTAAAGCTGTCGTTTGCGCCCGCGAAGTCGCCGCGAATACGGGGCACCAGGCTGACGGCGGGCAGATTGACGCGCCAGCCGTCAAGTAGCAGACTCTCGATAGCGCGTGCTTCCGCTTCCAGAATACGCAGCACCTTGGCCGGCGTCAGGGAGGCGTCCTGTTCCTGTATGCGCTGCGCAATTGCCGCCAGATCGGCCGTACCGGCGGCCTGCACCATCGCGCTATAATCGTTCGGGTCGCTCGTCAGAGTGTTCTCGTAGAGGGCATACCGGATGGGCATGGTCAATCCTCCTGGGTCCAGGCGGGGGAGCCCCGTGCAAACAGCGATTCTTCCATGCAGTGTACCCGATAACCGTGCGGCAAAACTAGCCTCCACGCCCTTACCTTCGTCCCGTCTGAGGGGTACTATCGGGGCTAGTTGCGGGTGGGACTTGGGGGGTACTCCCTACACACCACAACGCCCATTTGTGCTATAATATGGCACATCCCGACGATTGAGTACGGACCCGGAAATACGAGCATAGTGCGCAGGATGGGAGCAGCACGCGATGGCTAAACTTGAACTCCACGAGTGGTACCGCCAGTACCAGAAGCTCAAGGCCCAGAATCCGGACGCGATTCTTCTCTACCGGCTGGGCGACTTCTACGAGACCTTTGACGATGATGCCAAGCTGGTAGCCGAACTGCTGGATGTGACGCTGACCCGCAAAGACTACGCGGTCGATAAGTCCAAGCCTAAAGAGGAGCAGAAGCTCTTTGCACCGATGGCCGGCATGCCCTACCACGCCGTCGAAGGCTATGTGGCCCGGCTGGTCAATCTGGGCTACCGCATCGCCATCGCCGAGCAGATGAGCGAAACCCCCTCAAGTAAGAAGGACACCCGCCCGCGCTCGGTGTTTGCCTCCGGGGTGGACCATATCGGGAAGCAGCGTGGCGTCGCCCACCGCGAGATTGTTCGGGTGATTACGCCCGGCACGCTACTCGACACGGCGCTGCTGCCCACCAACAAAAATAACTACCTGGCCGCCGTGATTGCTGAGAAGGGGCAGATTGGCCTGGCCTATGCCGATCTGAGTACGGGAGAGTTTGCCGCTACCGAGTTTAGCGGCGAGCGGGCGGCGGTGCAACTGGAGGGCGAACTGGTGCGCCTGCAGGTGGCCGAGGTGCTGGTTCCCGACGACGAAAATTTGCGGTTGCCGGGGCTGGCACCCACCACCGCCCGCCTGACGCACGACCTGGCCCCGATGACGAAAGACGAGCGCGAACTGCTGATGCCTCACGAGCGGGTTGCGCGCCGTCTGGAGCAGGAGAACGCCACGCGCTGGACCAATGGGCATGTCACGCCGCTGCCCGCCTGGCGCTGGGAGGCGGCCACTACACGCGATACCTTGCTTCAGCAGTTCGGGGTGCAGTCGCTGGCCGGCTTCGGGCTGGAGCAGAAGCCGCTGGCGACGCGCGCGGCCGGTGCGGCCCTGCAATACATCCACGAGACGCAGCGCACCACCGCCGCGCAGATTACCGCATTGCGCAGTTACACCACGGGCGCGTTTATGTTCCTCGACCCGCAGACCCGGCGCAATCTGGAGATTCTGGAGGGGAGCGGCGGCAAGGCGAAGGGCGCATTGATTGGTGTCCTGGACCGCACGCGTACGCCGATGGGCGGGCGATTGCTGCGACGCTGGCTCTCGCAGCCGCTGCTCGATCTGGCGGCGCTGCTGGCGCGGCAGGCGGCGGTGGCGGCCTGCGTGGATGATACGCTACTACGGGCGGAACTGCGCCGGGCGCTGGGTGAGATTGGCGATATGGAGCGGGCGGTTAACCGGATTATTCAGGGCGTTAGTGTGGCGACGCCGCGCGATCTGGTGCAACTGCGCCAGGCGTTGCGGGCGATCCCCGCTGTGAGTGCCGCGATTGGCGATCAGGTAGCCGTGCTGGGCGCCGCCGAACCGGGAACTGAGAACCGGGGGCCGCAACCGGCGCAGAATGGCGCGGCGCTGGTGCGCGAACGCGGCAAACCGGCTCCCCGCGTCCTGGGTGATGATCTCTTTGGTGAAGAAGAGGAAGAAGCACTGGATGCGTCGCAATCGGCACCCGGCACCGGCGACGGCAACGCAGCCGCAGCTTCCCGCCCGCCGGCGGAGCTACTTGATGCCTGTGCGGATGTGCTGGCCCTGCTGGAGCACGCCCTGGATGATGATCCGCCCGCGCTGCTGGGTACCTCCAACTATCTGCGCTGTGAGGAGGGCGGCGAGCGGCCGCGTCGGGTGATTCGCCCCGGCTTTGATCAGCGTATGGATCAACTGGTGGCGGCCAACCGCGAGGCGCAGAACTTTATCGATGGCATGGAGGCGCGTGAGCGCGAACGCACCGGCATCAAGTCGCTCAAGGTGGATTATAACAAGGTCTTTGGCTACTATATCGAACTGCCCAGAGCACAGTCGGGACAGGCTCCCAAACATTATGAGCGCAAGCAGACATTGGTCAATGCCGAGCGCTACATCACCGCCGAGTTGAAGGAGTATGAGCGGATTGTGCTCAACGCGCAGCAACAACTGGTGGAACTGGAGCGCGAGGCTTTCCGGCGGATGTGTGAGGAGTTGATGGCCTACACCGACCGGCTGCGGATAACGGCGCAGACGCTGGCGCGGGTCGATGTGTTTGCAGCCCTGGGTGAAGCGGCTGTGCGTGGGCGCTACACCCGTCCCGTGCTGGACGAGAGCACGCGCCTGCAGATCAGCGGCGGGCGGCATCCCGTGGTGGAGCAAGTGCTGGATGAGGCGTTTGTGCCCAACGATACTGCCCTCGACACGGAGGCCGAGCAGTTGCTGGTCATTACCGGGCCGAATATGGCGGGCAAGAGTACCGTACTGCGGCAGGTGGCCCTGATTGTGCTGATGGCACAGGTAGGTAGTTTTGTGCCCGCCGAGGCGGCGACAATCGGGCTGGTGGATCGGATCTTCACCCGGATCGGCGCGCAGGATGATATCGCCACCGGCCAGAGTACCTTTATGGTTGAGATGACTGAGACTGCTGCGCTCCTGGCGCAGAGCAGCCGCCGCAGCCTGATCATCCTGGATGAGGTGGGCCGAGGCACCAGTACCTACGACGGCATGGCGATTGCTCGCGCGGTGGTGGAGTATATCCACAATGAGCCGCGCTTGCAGTGCCGCACGCTCTTTGCCACGCACTACCATGAACTGACCGCCCTGGAGCACCTGCTCCCGCGCGTGCAGAACTACCACATGGCCGCAGTCGAGCAGGAGGGGCATGTGGTCTTCCTCTACGAACTGCGGCGCGGGGGCGCGGATCGCAGCTATGGTATCCATGTGGCCGAACTGGCGGGCATCCCGCGCCCGGTAATCCGACGGGC
>CAKZQX010000828.1 GCA_937141995.1 uncultured Chloroflexaceae bacterium
GATCCATCCGGGGCACGGCAAGGCGTTCAAATCGGCAGCGGCCGGGCGGCGCGGAACGATTGATCTGGTGCATAGCCAGGGGCTGTGTGCTACCGGCTACGGCTTTATCCGGGTGCGCGACCCGCTGCTGCGTCGGGTGCCGTTTGTCGCTAATCCCCATGGCATGGAGGAGTTTCGCACCCCCGACTGGCGCAAATGGCTGGCCTATGCGCCCTTCCGCCCACTCTATGCCTATGGTCATCGCTGTGCGGATCGGGCGATTGCCACCGATGCCTGCACTCAGGGCGATCTGCCGCGCTACCTGGGGGTCGATCCGGCGCGTGTTGTAGTGATCCCCAGCGCGATTGATGTCGATGAGTGTCGCGGACTGGTGCGGGATGATCTGCGGGCCGAGCTGCGGCAACGCCTGCAGTTAGATACGGCTACGCCGACCTTCTTGAGCGTGGGGCGGCTGGAGCGCAACAAGGGCTACCATATTTTGATTGAAGCGCTGACCCGGATACGCGAACAACTGCCATCCACCTGGCGCTGGCTGCTGGTCGGGCGGGGCAAGGAGGAGGCAGCCCTGCGCCGGCAGGCGCACGCGGCCGGTATTGCTGATCATGTTACCTTTGTGGGGCGGCTGCACGAGGCCGAACTGCACAGCCTCTACAACGAGATTGATCTGGTGGTCCACCCGACCCTCTACGAGGGCTCGTCACTGGTGACGCTGGAGGGGATGATCCATCGGCGTCCGGTGGTGGCTAGTGCGGCCGGAGGTATCCCCGACAAGGTCTTCGATGGGCGGAACGGCTACCTGGTGCGCCCCGGTGATGTGGATGATCTGGTGCAGAAACTGCGCCTGGTCCTGGAGCAGCGCGACCGCTGGCCGGACTGGGGCGCGGAGAGCGTGCGCATCGTCACCAGCACCTTCGCCTGGCCGGTTATCGCCCGCCAGACCCGTGATTTGTATGAAGAGCTGCTTTTGCCACAGAGAACACAGAGAGATGGAGAAAGGCTGTAATTGAACTACACTTGCGCAGGGTTGTATTTGAACGCTAGGTCAAAGGTGATTTGCATTCCAAGAACCTGTCTGAAAAAGTGTGACATGGAGGTACGGCCCCGGCGCGGGAGTCCCGGCTTCAGCCGGTGTGTGGCCGGAACCGGCTGAAGCCGGGACTCCTGGGCGCTGTCTGGTGTATCCGGGCAACCGGCATTGACGTGTGACCGACGCGAGCCACCGTTTCAGACAGTCTCTAACTGACTCCTTTTGCTGAGAGAACACAGCGATTACAGAGAGATGGAGGGGCGGCATGAGTGATACGCTTACGGAGAGAATTATTGGCGCAGCAATCGAAGTGCATCGTATTCTGGGGCCAGGGTTCCTGGAATCGGTGTATGAAGAGGCGCTCTGTATCGAACTGCAATTGCGCGGGATTGCGTTTCAACGTCAGGCCGAGATTGATGTACGCTATAAAGGGAACGTGATCAAAGGGCAGCGCCTGGATCTGCTGGTTGAGCGGGAGGTTATTGAGGTTATTGTGGAGATTAAATCTGTTGCAAAACTGTCCGAAGCTGCTACCGCACAAGTGCTATCATATTTGAAGGCAACTGGTCTGAAGTGTGCGCTACTGATTAACTTCGGTATGCCCCGCCTGGTAGATGGAATTAAGCGAATATCAGTATGAATAACCCGGAAATCCAACTCAGTCCGCAGCCCTCGGTGGCCTCGGTGAACGCCGTGGCTCCACTCGAAGGTACCGTCGATGATTCTAACCGGCAAATGCGATCAAGCGAATATCAGTATGAATAATCCGGAAACCCAACTCGATCCACAACCCTCCGTGGCCTCGGTGAACTCTGTGGCTAAAAAAGCCAGAAGGCTTGTCGCTATCGGTGGGGGGCGTGGTGCCTGCCAGGTACTGCTCGGTGCGCAGTCCTACTTTCCCGAACGTACCGCCGTCGTTGCCGTTACCGATACCGGACGCAGCACCGGCATCGTGCGCACCCTCGCCAACATGCCGGCTCCCGGCGACCTGCGGAACACCCTGGCAGCCCTGGCGCGCGACCCCGACGGGTTGATGGCGCGGCTGCTGGAGCATCGCTTTCACAACAGCGCTTTCCCCACCCTCGACGGGATGGCTGTGGGCAATCTGCTTCTGGCCGCTCTCACCGAGATGACCGGTGATCTGGCCCACGCGGTGGAGGTGGTCGGGACGCTGGTGCAGAGTGTGGCGCAAGTATTGCCGGTCTCGGTGGTCAATACCAACCTCTGCGCCGAACTGACCGACGGTACAACCGTCACCACCGAACTCCAGGTACGCGGCCTGGATAAGCCGCCTATCCGCCGCCTCTTCCTGGCCGACCCGGATGCGCCCGCCTATCCGCCAGTGCTCGAGGCGATTGCCCAGGCCGATATGATTACCCTGGGGCCGGGCAGCCTCTTTACCTCGGTGCTGGCGGCACTGCTGTTTAAAGGCGTGATCACGGCGCTGCGCGAGACAAAAGCCATGGTTGTCTTTGTCTGCAACACGACGACTCAGCCCGGCCAGACCGATACCTATCGTACGATTGATCATGTGCGGCGGGTGGTGGAGTTGCTGGGGCCGGATGTGCTGGATGCCGCGCTGATCAACCGTAGCGCAACGCGTGACCCGCAAGTGCTGGCTGAGTATGCCGCCGAGGGTATTCATCTGCTGCAACCCGACGACGAGGAAATTGCACGCATCGCCGCGCTGGGGGTGCGACCCTACGCCCGCGATTATGCCGAGGAGCGCGAGGGAAAACGCCAACTCTGGAACAAGCAAGACACCATTCGTCATGATCCCGAAGTGCTGGGGCAGGCTCTCTGGAAACTCGCCCTGGATCGGGCTGATTCGGCGGAATGACACGCGATCCGGGTGCATGCAGCGGGTGTTCAAACCGGACATGTCTACGAAGCAGCGGGGAATACAAAACGGAGGAGCGCTCGTGTTGTGGTGCGTCCTCCTCCGTTTTTCGTGACACCTTCAGCGAAATGACCAGCGCTATTCTCTGCTATGCAGGTTTAGCGCTTGGTGTACTGTGGTCGCTTGCGGGCGCGCTTGAGACCAGGTTTCTTCCGCTCCTTGGCCCGCGAGTCACGGGTCAGCAATCCAGCCTTCTTGAGTGTCGGGCGTAATTCCGCGTCAGCGTCCAGGAGTGCCCGCGCAACACCGTGTCGCACCGCCCCGGCCTGACTGGAAACACCGCCGCCGCGTACCTTCACCAGAATATTGTAACTGCTAAGCAGGTCAGTCAACTCCAGCGGACGGCGAATATCTCGCTGGAGCAGTTCGCGGGGACCGAAATACTCTTCCGGCGTCTTTTCGTTGACAATAAATTCCCCTTCGCCGGGGAACAGGCGTACACGCGCCACTGCCGTCTTCCGGCGGCCCGTGCCCTGGTAATAGCGCTTCTCACTCGTCGTCATAGCCTCCCTCTCTTACCCCTGTGCTCGCGGTACATATGGCCGGGGTTGCTGGGCCGCATGCGGATGGTGTGGTCCGGTATAGATCTTCAACTTGGTCATCAGCCGCCGCCCCAGCCGATTCTTCGGCAGCATGCCCTTGACTGCCTGGCGCAGAATGCGGTCAGGATGTTTTTCCCGCATCATCTTGTAGGATGTCACCTTCAGACCACCCGGGTATCCCGTGTGGCGGTAGTACACCTTCTGATCGGCCTTACTCCCCGTTACCCGAATCTTCTCGGCATTCGTTACAACAACAAAATCCCCCCCATCAAGGTGTGGGGTATAGGTAGGTTTGTGCTTTCCCCGTAACAGCGTTGCAATCTGGGTTGCCAGCCGCCCCAGCACCTGGCCGGAAGCATCGACAACATACCAGTCACGCTGTATTTCGGAGGCTTTTTGCGAATAGGTCTTCATCTTCTATCCTCACGCGATGCTCTCACCACTTGCCCGCACAACATCCGGCGGGTATTCTACATTCATCAAGGTCAATCCGTGTGCTGCCGCTGTCGGTCCTGCCTGTCGCCGGTTTCGCCCGGCCAGCACCTGTTCAAACTGCGCGGGGCGCATTCGGCCCCGTCCGACCAGTAGCAGTGTCCCAATGATGGCCCGCACCATGTGATGCAAAAAGGCATTGGCTGCCAGATCGATGCCTATCAACGGCTGTCCAAAAAGCTCAAGCGTGTGGCAACCGGCGTGGTGACATGTACGGACCGTCGAGCCCTTTGCCGCCTGCACACTGGTAAAGGCCGCAAAATCATGTCGGCCGGGTAGCACCGCCAGGGCCGCCTCCATTGCCGCCTGATCCAGTGGTTGCTCAACATGCAGCACATAGTGCCTGAGCATCGGCAGCAGTACCGGTCTGTCGGCAATCAAATAGCGGTACTCACGTCGCACAGCCGTGTGGCGCGCGTGGAAGTCGTAATCGGCTTCCCAGACATCAAGAACCGCAATGTCATGCGGCAGCAGTGCATTGATACCACGCCGGATTGTTGCCGGGTCATGCCGGGTGTCAGTGCGCACATTGGCAACTTGTCCCTGAGCATGCACCCCCGCATCCGTCCGTCCGGCAAAGATAAACCGCCGCTCTTCCTGGGCAAACCGGCTCCAGGTTCCCTCAACCTCACCCTGGACCGAGCGGCCGGTATTTTGCCACTGCGATCCGACAAAGTCGGTACCATCATAGGCCAGTCGCAGCGCGATATTGCGCATCCTGCGTTCACCTACAGCAATTCAATCATAGCCATCTCCGCGCCATCACCCTGGCGCGGGCCCAGTTTGGTAATCCGTGTGCGACCACTGGGTCGATTAACATAATTTTGCGGCGCAAACGTAAAGAGTTGCCGCATGGCTTTCTTACTGGCAAGCTTCGAAAGCGCCATCCGCCGCGCGTGCGGTGTATCTTCCTTGGCAATCGTCAGGAGTTGTTCCATCTCGGGTTGTACCTCCCGAGCCTTGGTAATGGTCGTCTTAATCTGCCGATGCTCAATCAGTGAGATCATCAGGTTACGCAGCAGCGCTTTGCGATGCTCGTACGAACGACCTAACTTTCTTCCGGATTTACGATGTCGCATAGTCCTTCCCCAGATCGGTTAATGTGCTATCTACTACTCAATCGACGGCAAGTTCCCACTCTTGGCCGCCTCAACCACGGTATTCAGCGCAATTGGCGGAACACTTCCGTCAGCACCCTTCGGTATATATCCGCGATCAATCAACTTATCACGAATCTCTTCCATCGACTTCTGCCCCAGATTGCGCACAGACAGCAGCGCTTTTTCATCCATCTGCAAGACCTGCCCGACTTTCGTAATATCGGCGCGCTTGAGGCAGTTATAAGTCCGCGTTGAGAGATCCAGATCTTCAATTGGCGTATCGTACACATCCGATGGAATGGAGAGGCCCCCGGCCGGTTGCACCTCCGGTTCAATCGGCGCAATCCGATTAAAGTCGGCAATCGTCTGGCTATACTGCACCAGCACCTGCGCCGCATGGCTCAGGGCATCGCCCGGCTTAACCGTGCCGTCCGTCCAGACCTCCAGCAGTAACCGGTCAAAGTCGGTTGCCTGCCCAATACGGGTATTCTCGACAACATAATTCACCCGTGGCACCGGGGTAAAAATAGCATCGACCGGAATTTCGCCAATGGGCAGCGCATCCCGCTGATCAGCGGCAACATACCCCCGCCCCCGCTCAACGGTCATTTCTATCTCCAGATGCGCCTGTTCCGAGTCAATCGTGCAGATATAATGATCCGGGTTAACTAACTCCACATTGCTGGGCGCATCAATATCTCTGGCACGTACAATGCCTGATTCCTGCTTTGACAACAATACTTTGACAGGACGCTCCGCGTAGGAACGCAGACGCACGCCCTTTATATTCAACACGATCTCCGTCACATCCTCTTTGATGCCGGGGATCGTCGAAAACTCGTGAAAAACCCCATCTATCTTAATCTTGGTTATGGCTGATCCAGGAATGGACGAGAGCAACACCCGTCGCAGTGCATTCCCCAGTGTATGACCATAACCTGGATCAAGCGGTTCAATCTTAAAACGCCCATAGTTTTCAGCCGCCTGGACGACCTCGATTTTGGGCATGGCGATATCAAGCACCGATCGCCTCCTTCGCAAGAAACACGAAAATGCGAGAATAAGCGAACGTGAGCACCTGTCTGTTGCTCCGCTCGCCTCCCTTCTCGTCTTCGCGTTCTTATACTATTCTTTAGCGGCTATAGAACTCAACAATCAACTGCTCATTGATTCCCGGTTCCGCGTCTTCACGGCGTGGTAATGCGATAATCTCACCCGTGAGTTCAGTCGGGTTGAGGCGCAACCAGTCGGGTGTCCGATATTTATTCAACTCGCCGCTATCCACAAGGTTGCGGAAGTAGTTGCGTCGGCGGCTCTCCGGGCGAACAGCAATCACATGCCCCACCTTCACCGTAAAAGAAGGAACGTTGGTCTTGCGGCCATTCACCGTAATATGCCCATGGCTGACAAGCTGGCGTGCCTGCGCACGCGTGGTTGCCAGGCCCAGACGATAGACGACATTATCCAACCGGCGTTCGAGCAGGCTTAACAAATACTCACCCGTAACCCCGCTGCGGCGAGATGCCTGTTCAAACAGACGCCGAAACTGGCGCTCCAGCACGCCATACATATAGCGTGCCTTCTGCTTCTCCATCAGTTGCAAGCCATAGTCGGACACCTGACGGCGACGGGCACTCGGGCCGTGTTGACCAGGCGGAAAAGGGCGTTTTTGCAATATCCGCTGACCTTTTTCGGTAATCCCAACACCTAAACGCCGACTGACTTTTCCAACCGGTCCATGATAACGAGCCATATGTCAGGTTAACCTCCTGGTACTGCATCATAAACGAACATTATCGCGGACGGCATAGCGCTACGACCGCGTAGTAGTTAAGTTAGACGCGGCGGCGTTTGGGCGGTCGGCAGCCATTATGGGGAATGGGCGTCACGTCGGTAATTGCCGTTACCGTCAGACCGGCGGCTTGCAGCGAGCGAATTGCTGCCTCCCGCCCTGATCCGGGCCCTTTTACAAAGACCTCAACCGAGCGCATGCCATTGTCCATAGCCTTACGTGCGGCATTCTCGGCAGTTATCTGCGAGGCATAGGGCGTACTCTTACGCGAGCCTTTAAACCCGGCCTGTCCCGCACTTGCCCAGCAAACTACCGCGCCCTGCGGATCAGTAATTGTCACAATCGTGTTATTGAAGGTACTCAGAATGTGGGCCTGACCGCGCGGGATATTTTTACGCTCACGCCGCTTCCCTCGCTGCCGCCGTCCGGCACCCCCTCTTGGTTTTGCAGGCATCTTCTACTCCTTGATGTACAGACCATGTACACCGGTCTGCGCTCACATACGGTATGCACTCGTTATGACAAGCAACCCCACGCTTACTTCTTCACCTTCTTCTTGATACCGATTGCCTGACCCTTGCGCCCGCGCCGTGTGCGCGCATTCGTCCGCGTGCGCTGCCCACGCAGGGGCATCCCCCGGCGATGGCGCAACCCGCGATAGCACCCAATATCCATCAGACGTTTAATATTCATCTGCACTTCACGTCGCAGATCACCCTCAACGCGATACTCATGATCAATAATCTCGCGCAGACGCCCAACTTCTTCTTCCGTCAGATCGCGCACGCGCGTCTCGGGATTGATATTGGCCCGCTTAATAATGTCTTTCCCATTGGAACGACCAACACCATAGATATAGGTAATCGCTACATGAACTTTCTTGTTACGTGGGATGTCTACCCCCGCAATACGTGCCATGAAGTCCCTCCAACCTCTAAGCGCGCACCATCACCGGAACCGCCCGCGACCGGACGTATCTACCCCTGTCGCTGCTTATGCTTCGGCGTCCGGCTACAGATAACGCGAACCACACCCTTGCGCTTGATAACCTTGCAATACTCGCAACGCGGCTTCACGGATGCACGAACCTTCACGTTACACCTCCATCCTCTAGTATGCCTGATCGTGCGAGTGACAGTATCTGCCACAAACAGTCATTGTAACACAAAAACTTACCCTACGCGGTCTTTCCCTCGCTTATCGACCAAAAAAGACCGAATTTCTCCACCGTAGCGATTATTTATAGCGATACGTTATCCGTCCACGGGTCAGATCATAGGGTGATAACTCTACCAGCACGCGATCACCTTTGAGGATACGGATGTAGTTCATGCGCATCTTGCCCGAAATATGGGCCAGCACCTCATGACCATTATCCAGTTCCACCCGAAACATCGCGTTTGGCAGCGGTTCCACAATTGTTCCTTCGATCTCGATGACATCTTTCTTTTTCGACATATCACTCCTTTCGAGAATTATATTCAGGGTGACTCGGCAATATCTATTCCTAACGCCTGCATCATTCCTTCTGTCACCTGTCCAATATCCTGACGACCATCAATCTCGCGGAGGTTGCCCTCACCACGATAGTGCTCAATCAGCGGCATCGTCTGCTCAAAATAGACATCAAGCCGCCGCTGCGCCGTCTCCATGGTATCGTCACTGCGCTGGTAGAGCTTGCCACCACAGATATCGCAAATTCCGGCCTTATAGGATGGGAAATAGTAAATATTGAAAATAGCTCCACAGACCTTACAGGTCTGCCGGCCCGCGATACGCCGCAGCAATACTTCACGCGCGACATCCATGTAGAGTACCGCATCAATTGCTTTCTCATGCTGGGCCATCTCTATCTTAAGCGCTTTGGCCTGATCAATCGTGCGGGGAAACCCGTCAAAGATAACGCCAATAGCACAATCCGGCTGCTTGATGCGCTCCATGACCATGCCAATTACCACTTCGTCGGG
The DNA here is from genome assembly GCA_937141995.1 of uncultured Chloroflexaceae bacterium. Classification (GTDB taxonomy): domain Bacteria; phylum Chloroflexota; class Chloroflexia; order Chloroflexales; family Chloroflexaceae; genus CAKZQX01. The sequence goes on from CAKZQX010000828.1 coordinate 8,821, forward strand.
CACCAGCGCGCCGCGGTCCATGTATGACTTGGCGAGCATACCCAACTCGGTTCCTTCACGCAACGCTGCGCGAAACAGATCGCCACTGGAAACATGCGTCAACCCCGTTTGCTCCACAAGCAACTTTGCCTGCGTTCCTTTACCAGCACCCGGCGGTCCCAGAAGAATCACATTCATAATCTACTCCCTCGTTGACTATGTGTCCCAGTACGGAACAATCTTACTCACCCTAACCCCCGGGGACTCCGTAGTTCTTGAGCTAGCGATTCAAAAAGCCCTCATAATCACGCATGGTAAGCTGTGCTTCAAGCTGACGCATGGTATCGATAGCAACACCAACGACGATAAGCAGGGCGGTACTACCCAGGCCGATTTGAATATTCGTAACCGACTGAGTCAGGAAGGGCAAGATGGCAATAAATCCCAGGAAGAGCGCGCCTGCCAGCGTAATGCGATTCAATACTCGGGCGAGATACTCTTCGGTGCGTTTACCCGGTCGGATACCAGGGATAAACCCACCATTCTTCTGGAGGTTATCCGGGATATTCTGCTGGTTAAACAGGACAACCGTGTAAAAATAGGTAAAGCCGACGACCAGCAAGAAGAGCAGTGTCAGGTAGACAATACCTCCTCCCTGCCCGGTTGGGCTAAACGTATTGAAAAAGAACCCGGCTATCGCATTACCAATCCCTTCACCGGCAGGGTTGTAAAACCAGGAAGCGACGATGCCCGGAAAGATAATAATACTCTGGGCAAAGATCAGCGGGATCATCCCGGCCATATTGACCTTCATCGGAATATGGGTACTCTGCCCGCCATAGACGCGGTTGCCGCGTACCCGTTTGGCATACTGTACCGGAATACGGCGTTGTCCCTCCTGGATCAGCACAATACCCATAATCGTCAGCAGGCCAATAATCAAAAAGATCAGGAGTCCGACAAAGGTTTCACTGCCGCCGGTCTGACCGATTTGTACACCCTGTACCACCAGTTGCGGCACACGCGAGACAATCCCACCAAAAATGATGACCGAGATACCCTGCCCGATGCCGCGCTCGTTGATTAACTCACCCAGCCAGACGAGCAGCATTGTCCCGGCAACCATCGACATCAAGATGGTAAAGGTCGGAAAGAAGTTATTCACAATATCAAACGGTGAGCGAAAGAGCGACTGACCGGTAGTAAGACTGCGTTCCAGGGTCAGGGTCTGTCCATATGCCTGCAAAAAGGCCAGTGGTATGGTCAAAATAATCTGATAGCGGTTCAGCTTGATCCGCCCCTGTTCACCCTCTTTGGACAACTCCTCCAGCGCAGGAATCAGCGGTTGGAGCAGTTGCATAATAATGGTTGCGGTAATATAGGGATACACCCCCAGCGCAGCCACCGAGAAGTTTTGTAATGCCCCACCCGCGAAGATATTCAGGAGTTGCGCAAGCTGATTCTCTTCCAATGCACGCCGCAAATCATCAAGCGACTCAGGATTGATATTGGGCACAGGAATATGCGCAATAAACCGGAAAATGAGCAGCATCCCCAATGTAAAGAGGATGCGCCGCCGCAGATCTGGTAGTTGAATTGCCCGTACAACCGCCTGTAACATCGTGTTATTCTCCCTACGCCTGGTTTGTGTTCGTTCGTGTGATTATGTTCCGTTCAGACCGCGCATTACACCGCTACTACTCGCTCTGCGTGGTCTGATGACGCATACTTGGATTGGGGCCACGGCTGCGGCTGTGACGTTCGACATCCCATGGCTCTTCAACCACTTTGCCGCCGGCCGCCTCTATCTTCGTGCGGGCACTGGCCGAAAATTTATGCGCATGTACCACCAGAGGTCGAGTGATTTCACCATCACCCAGGATTTTCACCGGTTGGTTCTTGCGCCGAATAGCGCGGGTCTCCAGCAGCGCATCAATCGTTACTTCAACATCCTGGGGCCACTCGTTCAACTGCTCTACGTTAATAACCTGGTACTCAACCCGCCAGATATTGGTAAAGCCCCGCTTGTAAGGCATACGCTTCACCAGGCGGTTTTGTCCACCTTCAAATGTGCGGTATGGACCGGAACCGGCGCGGGCCTTCTGCCCCATCATACCTTTGCCGGACGTTTTGCCCTTCCCTGAACCATATCCACGTCCGACGCGCTTACTCCGCCTATGCGAGCCGGGAGCGGGCTTTAAGTCATGCAGTTTCATGCCTCTACCTCGTCTCCAACTTCTGTCACTTCAACCAGATGGCGCACTTTGAACACCATGCCACGGATCGCTGGATTATCGGGCTTGATAACCGTCTGGTTAAGCTTACGAAAGCCCAACGAGCGAATGGTATCCTTTTGCTCCTGGTTATAGCCGATCATGCTCTTTTTGTAGGTAATACGCAACTTACTCATTCCGCAGTCTCCGAGGCAGTCGCCGCAGGTTCCGGCGCGCGCCGCATCCGCCGCGTGTGCAATTCATGCGGAGTCATGCCGCGACGCCGCGCCATGTCCTCAAGCGAAACCAGTTCACTCAGTGCCTTATAGGTCGCCTTCACCACATTCACCGGGTTATTGCTCCCATACGCTTTTGTGAGCAAATTCCTGATCCCGGCAGCTTCCACAACCGGGCGCATACCCCGCCCGGCGATAACGCCCGTACCAGGGGCAGCGGGACGTAGCATGACTTTGGAGGAAGAAAACTTGGTGATGACCTCGTGCGGAATGGTCGCATTCGTCAGCGGAACCCGGATCAGATTCTTTCTGGCGGCCTCGACACCTTTCCGAATAGCTTCCGGCACCTCGGATGCCTTACCCATTCCAATGCCGACATGCCCATTGCCATCGCCAACGACAACCATTGTACTAAAGCTAAAGCGCCGGCCACCCTTGACCACTTTTGCTACCCGGTTGATCTGGACGACGCGCTCTTCAAGCTCAAGATCGTCTGGATTGATACGTACGCGTGCCACAACACCTCCACATTATCATAGTCAACCGCCTTCAGGCAACCTGTTCAAGTTGACTATAATCACAGTTAAAATGTCAGTCCTGCCTTGCGCGCTCCCTCGGCCAGCGCTTTAACCCGTCCATGGTACTTAAAGCCACCTCGGTCAAAAACCACCTGCGTGATCCCGGCATCGAGGGCGCGTTGGGCAACAAGTTGTCCCACCGCCTGGGCCTGCTCTATTTTACTCTGGTCAGCCTGTCCATTGCCGCGCAGATCTTTATCGAGCGTTGATGCGGCCACCAGTGTACGCCCTGCGGTATCGTCAATCACCTGCGCATAAATATGGGTATTACTGCGAAAGACACACAGGCGGGGACGCACTGTAATACCATGAATACGCTTACGTATACGTCTGTGTCGCCTGATGCGTAATTCTCGAGATGTTCTTTTCATACTTTGATGCCTTGCTTTCAGTGGCAGAGATTCCATCCCCTGCCAACGCTACACATCGTGTTTCCACAACTGCTACTTCGTCTTGCCGGCTTTACCCGCCTTGCGTCGGATCCGCTCTTCCGCGTACTTGATGCCCTTGCCTTTGTACGGCTCAGGCGGGCGCAACCCGCGAACCTTGGCCGCCTGTTCACCGACAACCTGCTTATTGATGCCGCGAATATAGAGCGGCAATGGCTCACTGGCGCTACGACGCTCCCCAATTGCAAACGAGACATTTTCAGGGGGTTCGATCCGCACCGGATGCGAAAAACCCAACTGGAGCACCAGCGTTTTCCCCTCAAGCGCGGCGCGATAGCCCACGCCGTTGATCTCCAATCTGCGCTCCCAGCCCTCGGTAACGCCATGCACCATATTAAACAGCAGTGTCCGGGTCAGCCCATGCAGCGACTTATGCTGCTTGGTCTCAGACGGGCGTTGGACATTGAGTGTTCCATTTTCCTGGGCAATAATGATCTCGGCGGGTAACTGCTGTTGCAGTTGACCCTTAGGCCCCTTGACCGTGACCAGGTTTCCATCGTCTATCTTAATCTCGACCCCTTTGGGGACGGGAATTGGTCGTTTTCCAATGCGTGACATAGCAATGCTCCAACCACTACCAAACGTAACAGAGGACTTCACCACCGACGTGCTGCTGCCACGCATCGTGACCTGCCAGCACACCCTTCGGCGTGGAGAGGATGCTCAACCCCAGGCCACCCCGCACACGCGGAATATCCGCCCGTCGGGTATAGATACGCAATCCCGGTTTGCTCACACGCTTCAGGCCGGTAATTGCCGGTTGCCGATCATCGCTATACTTAAGCGTAATAGCTATTGTATCAAAAGGACTACCTTCTTGCACAGAATAATCCTTGATGAACCCCTCTCGTTTGAGAATATCAGCAATCGCCAATTTCATTTTTGATGCCGGGATGCCCACCGAGTCATGGTGCGCCATACATGCATTGCGAATACGTGTCAGCATGTCAGCGATTGGATCGTTGACGCTCACTGCACTTCCTCCTTAACGATTCTCGAACCGCGCATGCCGTTGTCCAGGGCGATTCGATCTCGTATCCGAAATGAAATTCTACCAACTGGACTTGACGACACCCGGAATCATGCCCTTCAAAGCATGTTCACGAAAACAGATGCGACACATCCCAAACTTCCGAATATACGCGCGTGAGCGCCCACACACCTTACAGCGATTATATTCTCGTACCTTATATTTCTGTGGTCTCCGGGCCTTCACAACGAGGGCTGTTCGTGCCAAAATATCCTCCTTTATCCGTGCTTGCGTTGGGGGCGATACCCGATACTGAACCGGCAAGTGCCCCCCGCATGCTAATCCCGAAACGGCATGCCCATTCGCTTGAGCAACGCATAGCCCTGTGCATCATCGGGAGCTGTTGTCACAATTGCGACTTCCATACCACGGATCTTATCAATCTTATCGTAGTCAATATCCGGGAACGTGATCTGCTCACGAATTCCCAGGCTATAGTTCCCACGTCCATCGAAGGCACTCCGACTAATACCGCGAAAGTCACGGATACGGGGCAGTGCCAGGTTGATCAGTCGGTCCAAAAATTCATACATCCGGTCGCCGCGCATTGTCACCATCGCACCAATCGGCATCCCTTCGCGGATCTTAAACCCGGCAATCGACTTCCGGGCACGGGTGACAACGGGCTTCTGCCCGGTGATGATGGTAATATCCTCTATCGCCGCATCTAATGCGCGCGCATTCTGAACCGCTTCGCCCACGCCTGTATTTAATGTAATTTTCGTCAGACGTGGCACTTGCATCACCGTCTTGAAGTTAAATTCCTGCACCAATGCGGGAACAATATCCTTCGTATAAACCTCTTTTAACCGTGCGGTCATTCCACACCCCCCAGGGGCTTGGAGGTGGTACACGGACCTCCTCCGGCCCTGACGTTTCAGTATTACTGTTCCACAACCTCGTCGCAGGCCTTGCAGTAGCGCACTTTCCGCGGACGCCCTTTATGATCCGGGTCATCTTCCAGGAAGCGCTTGCCGGTACGCGAGGCTCGTCTACAATTCGGGCAGATCAACATAACATTTGAGGCATCAAGTGGTGCCTCCATCTCGATAATCCCTCCCGGCTTGCGCGGGCCGCGGGCCTTCATATGTCGCTTGATGATATTAAGCCCTTCGACGATCACCCGCCCACGACGTGGTAACGCCTGCTTAATTTTGCCCTGCTGCCCCTTGTTTTTGCCGGAGATTACCAGAACTTCGTCGCCGGTTTTGACATGCATTACAACACCTCCGGTGCCAGCGATACGATCCGCATAAACTGCTTCTCGCGCAACTCGCGCGCGACCGGACCAAAGATGCGGGTACCACGCGGGTTATTCTCTTTCCCGATGAGTACCGCGGCGTTATCATCGAACCGAATATGCGACCCGTCCAGGCGAC
>CAKZQX010000829.1 GCA_937141995.1 uncultured Chloroflexaceae bacterium
TGCAGCACTGCGCGAGCATATTCCCCCCGCGCTGACGATTGATACCTTCGACGGCATGGCCTGGATCGGGGTCGTGCCTTTTCATATGCGCGGGGTGCGTCCGCGTTACCTGCCCGCGTTGCCCGGTCTCGCCGCCTTTCCCGAACTCAACCTGCGCACCTATGTGATCGCCGAAGATAAACCGGGGGTCTGGTTTTTTAGTCTTGACGCGGCCAATCCGATTGCGGTGCGTGGAGCCCGCTGGGTGTTTCATCTGCCCTACTACGACGCGCAGATGCTTTCGAAGCGTACGGGCGAACAGGTCAACTATGCCGGCCGGCGCACTCACCGGGGCGCGGCGGCGGCCACATTTCAGGCGCGCTACCGGCCAACCGGACCGGTGTACAACGCTGCGCCGGGGACTATCGATCACTGGCTGACCGAGCGCTACTGCCTTTACGCCGCTGACCGGCGCGGGCGAGCGTGGCGGGGCGAGATCCATCACCCACCCTGGCCGCTGCAACCCGCCACGGCTGATCTCCTGTTGAATACAATGACCCATCAGATTAATCTGGATCTGCCCGACGTGCCCCCGCTGCTGCACTTCACGCGCCGACTCGATGTGGTCGCCTGGACGTTGCAGCCGGTGTAACCAGCCCGATCAGCGCGGTATACTGTCGGTTATTCCATCAGCGCGTCGTCCAGGTGAAACTCATCGGCCCAGGGATAGTTCAGCAGGAAGGGATCGGGCTCAACCGGCGCGCCCGAGTTCCAGATCTCTGCAAACTGACCGTCCGGTTTGATCTGACCAATGCGCACCGTTTTATAAAGATGCTGGGTATCCGGATCGATCGTGACATGGCCTTCCGGCGCGGCAAACTCCAGTCCCCGCGCGGCTGCCCGCACCGCATCTACATCGGTGGTGCCGGCACGCTCAACCGCCAGCGCCCAGAGATGCACACCAACATACATCGCCTCAATCGGGTCCGACGTGACGCGGCGTTCGCCATACTTTTCGCGGTAGGCCGCAACAAAGGCCGCATTGGCAGGCGTGTCGGTCGTCTGGAAATAGTTCCAGGCCGCCAGATGGTTGACCAGATGTTCCGCACCAATTGCGCGAATCTCCTCTTCGGCAATACTCACCGAGAGCAGCGGCAGTTCGGCAGCCGTATAGCCTGCCGCCTCAAACTGCTGGAAGAAGGCCACGTTGCTATCACCATTGAGCGTGTTAATCACCACATCGGGCTGTGCAATCTGCATAAACGCGATAACACCGGCAAAATCCGTTGCGCCTAATGGTTTGTAGGTCTCCCCAACCATCACCCCTTGCTGCGCCCGCAGTTGCGCCTTGATAATCTCATTTGCCGTACGCGGAAACACATAATCTGAACCAAGCAAGAAAAAACGCCGATAGTTTTGATCGAGCAGATAGTCGATGGCCGGAATAATCTGCTGGTTGGTGGTCGCGCCCAGGTAGATAATGTTGGGGGACTGTTCCAGGCCCTCGTACTGCACCGGATACCAGAGCAGCGCATTTTCCGCCTCCACCACCGGCAAAACCGCCTTGCGGCTGGCCGAGGTCCAGCAGCCAAAGATGGTTGCGACCTCTTCCTCGCGGATCAGTCGCCGGGCTTCCTCGGCAAAGATGTCCCAGTCCGATGCGCCATCCGCGACGACTGGTACGACCTTGCGCCCTAGCACACCCCCGGCAGCATTCAACTCATCAATCGCCAGCAGCGCCGCGTCGCGTACCGGAATCTCACTAATTGCCAGCGTACCGCTGAGGGAGTGCAGCAGGCCAACCTTGATCGGGTTGTCATCGTCGAAGCGGGCAGGAGTGTCCGGCGTGGTTGTGCAGGTGCTACTGCCCAGCACCACGCCGCAGAGCAGTAACACGACCCACCACCGTGAATAATGCCGACGCATATCATTCAATTGCTGTTTATTTCCTGGTTGCATGCGGCACCTCATAGTTCAAGTTAGAATCAGAGAGGGGAACGCGTGGGAGCAGCGCTTTGACGGCATCCTGTAGCGTGTGGTAGGTGGCAATTGACCGGGTGGCCTGCCCCTGATCCACCACAGCCTGCGCCAGTTCCGCCGAGACGCCCGCCAGATAGACCCGCGTGCCGAGCAACCGGGTGGCCTGGATGGTCTGCTGCATACACGCAATCACGGCGGCATCATGCGTGGTCATCCCGGTGACATCGAGGATGACACTGTGTACCCGCCGGGCATACACCGCCTGGAGCAGGATCTCCGTCATGCGGTTGACGCGCTCCGCGTCCATATGCCCCACCACCGGCACAACCAGCACACCGTCCAGTACCGGCAACTGGGGAAAGGAGATGACGTTAATCGTTTCGATCAGGTCGGCCTGCTGGCGGTTGGCTGCCTCCAGTGCGGCGGTACGCTCTGCAATCGCCGCCTGTTGCATACCGAGACTGGCGATCATGGCATTAAACCCCGCCTGGAGTTGCCCGACTTCATGCCGGCTGGTTACGCTAACATGCCGGTCAAACTGACCCGTTCCCGCCGTGGTGACAGCATCACGCAAGTCGCGCAACGGTTCGACCAGCATCTGCCGGGTAAGCTGTAGCGCAGTCACAACTACGATACCCAGCAGGATAAAAATGCCCACCGCGCTGTAGACTCCCTGCCAGAAGCGCTGCTCAACCTCGGCAATAACGGCAGACGACTGTTGGCTGAGCAGGCGGGTGCTAGTCCGACTTAACGTGCCGGCATCACGCGAGACTAGATCGAGCCGTTGCAGCGTGCGATCCACCTGATCCGGGTCATCGCGGGTAAGACCGTCGGTTAACCGCTCAAGCTGTTGCGCGGCATCATCAAGTAAGGCGACGCGCTGGGACTGACGATCCGCTGCAACACCATCAGTGTCGTGCCGACTGGTGACCGCCGCGATGGTAGGCAACAGGTCGTTAGCTTCTGCCAGGGCATCGCGGGCATCCTGAAGCCGACCCTGCTGGCGACTACGCGCATACCCGGCGGCACTGATGACGGCCTGGTCAATTGCGGTCTGGAATTGCCCCAGTACCTGCTCCTCCACCAGAATGTCGGAGGCCAGACGCTGGCTGGCGCGGCCCAGGCTGATAATATTGCTCACGACAATGATGCCGAGCAGAGCAACAACCAGCAGAATGCCCCCACCAAGCAGGACAATATGCTCTGTCAGGCTGCGCGCCGGTTTATCATCGGTTCGATCAGACATAGGAACACTCCGTTGTGTTTCAGGCAGTCAGGCAACATGTCTGGCTCCAGATTGAAGCAATAACTTACGGCACAACAAAATCCGGCCCGGTGATCCCCTCCAGACAGCTTGCGTCGGGTGCGGCGGTCGGGTCCGCAATAAAGGCAACGGCAATACCGAGCGGACAGGGACCGGCATCGATCAGCGTGTGCCCGGCGCCGCGCACTTCAAAGAAGAAGCTATTGGTCAGGTGGGTCGCAGCCTGACGCCCCCACTGCGGCGGCGTCACCGGATCATACTCACCCACCAGCAGCAGCGTTGGAATAGCGCTCTGAACGGGCGCGGTTTCGATTGCAGCCGCGGCCCCCGCCTGCCAGATATCACAGGTTTCAAATAAGCTCTCCACCTCGGCCAGCAGCGGCGCGACCAGTTGGGGCGGATAGTCCGCCCCGGCAGTAAACGCGGCATCCAGGTCGTTAAAGGAGATCTCTTCGTGACACTCCACCGAGTTGTACGCGCCCTCGCTGTCGGAGATATCGCCCTCCTGCCGCCG
>CAKZQX010000830.1 GCA_937141995.1 uncultured Chloroflexaceae bacterium
GTTGCCCAGATCTCCCTTTTGCCAGGCCAAAATCGAGCAGCACAATATCGCCACGCGGCGTCAGCTTCAAGTTCTGCGGCTTGATATCGCGGTGGATAATTGGCGGCTGCCAGGTATGCAGATAGTCCAGCGCATCCAGTAACTGATCGGCCCAGCGCAGCACCTCGGCGACGGCAAAGGGCTGATCGCGGTGGGTCAACTGCGTAGCCAGATCATCGCCGGGAATAAATTCCATGACCAGGAACTGACCGGGTTCGTCAGTAAAATAGTCCATCACATTGGGCAGCACAGGATGGCGCAGGGCATGCAGCAATTGCGCCTCACGGGCAAAGGCGGCATCGGTTGCGGCCCCGGTGGCATGTTTATGCTTGAGCGCCACCGGGTTGTTCAGTCGCAGATCAAGCGCACGATAGACCGCCCCCATGCCACCCTGACCAATCAGGCATTCAATGCAGTAGCGGTTTTGTAGGCAGGTATCTGGTTGGAGCACGGCAAGGCCCCTTCTTCAGTCTTACGGATATGGTCTATACCTGGAAGAATTATAGTCACTTTATGTATACGTACCATTACCAGAAAGGTTCCAGTTCTTCTACCGGCGGGCGGGCTGCCCAAATTTGCATGCTACAATGACCATAGCGCAAGCAGGCAGCGGCATGGCTGCTTGCCGGGTGAACGCAGTAACTATAGCAATCCTGAATTGTGAACTGGTTCTGAGGGATGCGCTCCCAACCACTTGATGAACCTGGAAATGTTAATCCGGACATCGCTGGATCGGAGTCCCGGCTTATGAAATTTGAATGTTTCATCCAGATATCGCCGCTCAGGAGTCCCGGCTTCAGCCGGATCAGGCGTTCCCGACAGTACGCGGCTGCCCCGGCAGGCATCCCACCGGCTAAAGCCGGGACTCCAGAATCTCTCAGGTGTCGGCTTTTTGGGGTAGGGACGCGCTTCTGCGCGTCCGCGCGTCCGCCGCCTGTCCTGGTGCGGGACATGGTTTCGGGAGCGAAGGTGCATTAGAAAGATCCGGCACCTGCGCCAGGACATGTGAGATTGTACAGCTAACATTCACGCTTCAAGAGGTAGCGTTCGGTCAACTGATGAAAACCAGGAAAGGTCTATGATCGGTGATAACGGCGGGACGGCTCCGATGATCGAGGCCGGCGAGCTACAAAAACAGTATGGGGATACGCCGGCGGTGGCGGGCATCAACCTGGCGGTCTATCCGGGCGAGATTGTGGGCTTTCTGGGGCCCAACGGCGCGGGCAAGACGACCACGATCAAGATGCTGATTGGCCTGCTCCGGCCCTCGGCGGGAGTGGCGCGGATCGGCGGCTTTGATATCCAGCGCCGGCCACTTCAGGCCAAGGCGCTGATTGGCTATGTGCCGGATCAGCCCTACCTGCCGGAGAAGCTGACTGCGTATGAGTTTCTGCAATTTATGGCCGGGCTCTATCGGGTTGAACCGGCGGCTGCCGCCCAGCGCGGTGAGGAGTTGCTGCGCCTCTTCAATCTGACCGAACGGGCGGATGAGTTGTTGGGGGGCTACTCCCACGGGATGCGGCAGAAGGCCGCCCTAGCGGGGGCGCTGCTACACAACCCGCGTGCCTTCTTCCTGGATGAGCCGACCGTGGGGCTGGACCCGCGCAGCGCCCGGTTGATCAAGGATATCCTGCGGGGGGTCGCCGACCGGGGCACCTCGGTGTTTATGTCAACCCACATCCTGGAAATTGCCGAGCGCATGTGTGACCGCGTCTTCATTATCGACAAGGGCCGGATTATCGCGGCGGGTACGCTGGAAGAACTGCGGGCCGGTGGCGCGGGCTCCCTGGAAGATATCTTCCTGGAGCTGACCGGCGGCGCGGAAGAGGCCGCCATCGCCGAAGCGCTCTCGTAACTACAAATTACGGACTACGGAATGCTCAATGCTATCTGGGTGTTGGTACGCGCCCGTCTGCTGATTGCCCGCAACACCTTCTGGCGGGGCAAAGTGCGGCGCAAAATCGGGATCGGTCTGCTGCTGCTGCTGGTCAGTGTGGCGGCGTGGGGGCTCTACAATGTTACCGGCTTTGTGGTGCGCGGCATCAGTAGCCCGCAGTTTGTAACACTGCTGCGCGAGGCGGCGGCGCAAGATCCAACCCTCAACCTGCCGGCGGATGTCACGCCCTTCCTGCAGTTAGTACCGAGCGTGGTGCTGTTTGCCGCGCTGATTATGCTGGTCTTCTCCAGCTTTAGCAGCGTCCTGAGTTCGCTCTACCTGGCGGGCGATATCGATATGCTACTGGTTGCGCCGGTCCCGATGCGCGCGGTCTTTATCGTCAAGTTTTTTGATGGGTTGCTGCCACAATATCTGCTGCTCTTTGCGCTGCTGGGGCCGGTGCTGCTGGGCTATGGGCAGGGCATGGATTATGGCCTGTTCTATATTTGTACCGCGCTGCTCTTCCTGTTGCTGCTGCCGCTGCTGCCCGCCGGACTGGGGGCCCTCCTGGTGATGATTGTGGTACGCGTTATCCCGGCGCGCCGGGCGCGGGATATTGTGAGCATCCTGGGGGGGTTGCTGGGCGTGGGCTTCTATGTAATCACGCAGTTTGTGCCCGAGGTCGCTCCCCGCGTTGCCAATGTGCAGAATCTGGAGACGCTGCTGCAGTTGAATCTGCCGCTACTGCCCTCCGCCTGGGCCGGGCGGGCGCTGACGGCGGCGGGTGAACGCGATCTCCCCACACTGCTGGTCTACGGCGGGCTGTTTACGCTGCTCTCGCTTGTCACCTTTACCGGGTGTCTGCTGGTGGCCGCGCGCCTCTACTACATCGGCTGGAGCAATATGGCGATACAGGGTGGGCGTGTGCGCCCCAAAACGCCGAAGCGCGGAGTGGAGCAGCAGACACGCCCCACTCCGCGCTTCAGGGGTGCCGCGGTCTGGGGCGCGCTGCTGCCGGACCAGGCGCGGGCGGTGTTTTTGAAGGACTGGCGGCTCTTTCCGCGTGATCTGCGGAACCTGCAGCAGTTGATCTTCCCGCTGGCGCTGGCCGCTATCTGGACATTCCGCCTGGTGACGGTTGATGACACCTCTGCGGCGGCATTCCCAGGGGAAGATGCGCAACTTGTTCGCACCATCGAAAATACCGGCAGCGCGGGGATCGCCTTCTTCGTCTGCCTGACGCTGGCAAACGCAATCGCGGGTGCCGGCATCGGGCGCGAGGGGCGCGCCTTCTGGTTGCTCAAGCTGGCCCCGATCAGCGGGTTGCATATTCTGCTGGGCAAGCTGGCTCTGGCCTACCTGCCCTTTCCGACGGTCGGGACGCTCTTTCTGGTGCTGCTGGCAGTGCTGCGGGGCGCAACTGTGGGGAGCTTTCTGACCGGTTGGGCGCTGTTGCTGCTGCTGGGCCTGGGTACCACCTGCATTTCGCTGGGCCTGGGCGCGGCCTTCCCCAAACTCGACTGGGAAAACCCGCAACAGCAGACGACCTTTCAGGCGGGGTGTCTCTCAATACTGCTCTACTCGTTCTACCTGCTGCTGGTTGTTGCCGCTATCGTGGGGCTGCCCTTCCTGGGAGCT
>CAKZQX010000831.1 GCA_937141995.1 uncultured Chloroflexaceae bacterium
GTCAGTGATGCGTGATGCGTGACATTGCAGGTATAGCAATCCTCCATTTGTCGTAGTGCCGCCTTCAGGCGGTTGGGCGCGAATCTTTCAGAACCTGGTTCACAACCAAATGTAGGATTGCTATAATCTACTCATGTAACGTTCTGGCGGGTGAGGTGGGGTGAGCCGGCCCTGGTAGTGAGATTGCAATAGCGTTACGGAGGTGTGTTGCTCTCGTGCAGATCGCGCAGCAGCCAGACGAAGGCGGACTCAAAAGCGTCACGGTCCTGCCAGTGGCTGAAGTCAGCTTAAATCTGATCACCAAAGTATATATCAGTGGGTTCTATCATCTTACCATCAAGCAATCCAGTAATTATGACATATTTTTTGAAGTACGATCTAACCGGATCATCAAACCCTTCTTTGATAGTTATATTGTATGGCAATCAACCGAACTTTCGTACTAATCCAGTGTTCGGATTAGTAACCAGCCGAGCATACGTTCTGAATATCATAAGGTCTAACAGTCGAAATAATAGGTAAGTATAGCATATAATCAATAAGCATGAAATAGTTATTGGTATCCTGAGTAAACTTTAAGGGTTAGAGCGGCTTTCGATATTGGGCAAACGCGCCGCTCACCGACGCGCTCACCCGACAACCTGCAACCGGTTAACCTGCAACCTACAACATCACTCAAAATTCAAAACTCACAACCCAAAACTCAAAACTCCACATAACTACCGCCCAAACCCCAACCCGCGCTCGCGCATGCTGACGTAGCGACCCTGCCCGATCACCAGATGATCCAGCACATCGATATCGAGTAGCTTGCCCGCATCGACAATCTGGCGCGTCACCAGCACATCCTCGGCGGAGGGCGTCGGATCGCCGCTGGGATGGTTATGCACCACAATCAGCGCAGCGCTGTTCAGCTTGATCGCCTCGCGGAAGACCTCGCCCACACGCACCATCGAGGCGTTCAGGCTGCCGATGTACACAGTATGGATCTTCTGAACATGATTCTTGGTATTGACGCAGATCGCCCGTAGATGCTCCTGATCCAGGTGGCTCATCTCGACCTGCATCAGCGCGGCAACATCGGCGGGGGATTTGATCTGCACGCGGTCCTCGCCGCCGAGCAGCGCCAGGCGGCGGCCAATCTCCAGGGCGGCCTTGAGTTGCGCGGTTTTGGCCTCGCCCACACCATGCCGCCCCAGCAGGTCGTGGAAGCCGGCGCGCTGCAACCCGCGCCAGCCGCCAAACTCGCGGAGCAACTGCTGCGAGAGCTGCACAGCGTTGATCCCAACCGAGCCGACGCGCAGCAGGATCGCCAGCAGTTCGCCATCGGACAGCGCCTCCGGGCCATAGTCGCGCAGTCGCTCGCGCGGCTTCTCATGTTCGGGCATTTCGCGGATACGGAGTTGATATTCGGCCACGGGCATGCCTCCAGTGTACTGGTAAAAATACTTCTTATAGATATTACCGTTGCAGCAGGTCAATAGTTACGCACTGTAGTAATTTGGTCCAGACGGCCGCATCTGGTAAACTGGGGAACGGTGAAACTTGAGAACCAGGAACTGAGAACTGCAAACCGAGGATTACGAAAGGAGCCGGGGATGGCGCGTCAACCAAAGCAGGAGAAATCCCGGAAACCGGCAAAGCAGGAACAGACTGCCGGCACGGCGGGTGGCAAGAGCTGGCTGCACCAGAGTGTGAACTGGCCGGTTCACGAGGTACTACTCTCCAAAGGCTGGAACACCGAAAGCGCAATTATCACCGCCGTGATCGCGCGTCGGTCGCCCCGATCGGGGAAGATTGCCGCCGGGTCGTTTCTGGTCGATCTGGGCTGCCTGGGCGTCAAAAGCGCGTTTATCCGCATCTGCAAATCGCCGGAGGACTACGAGCGCCGCATGCGCGCGCCGCTGATGGAGGATCAGAAGATGATCCCGGCGGAGTTTAATCTGGTGGCAAAAATTATCACCGAGGGGCATAACTACGCCCAGGGGCTGGGCCTCTCGCCTGACCCGGAGTTTCAGCAGGCGCGGCTCCTGCTTAGCGGAGCGCAACCGGAGGCATGCAAGGTCGAGATCCGGCTGGGTGGGCCGGAGGGCAAACCGATCTTTGTGGCCCGCCAGAACGATGATGTCCCGCGCATCCTGGGACTGCTGGCGCGCACACTGGGGCCGGACGGCTTCTACTACATGCTCCCCGGCGACACCGAGAAGCAGGTGTTTGATGCCCGGCTCCCCGGCGTCGGCGAGAGTCAATAAATTGTATCAGTGGCCGCCGAGCGCCACCACAAACTCAAACACAATCAGAATAATCTCAAATATGATCAACAACACAATCGCCCACTCCAGCGCGGCAGCCCGCTCGGCATCGGCCTCGTTGTGCAGGATGCTGTAGGTCTCGCGCAGCAGTTCCAGCCGATGCTCGACGCCGCGCCGCCAGACATGCACCCGCAGCACATTTAACAGCGCGCTGTAGAGCCGGTTCCAGTAGACATCGTCGGTAACTTTGAAGGCATTATCGACCCGCTCTGTTACCTCGGTGACATCGGCAACCAGGCGCAGCACATCCCGGAGCAGTTGATTGTAAGGTTTGACGATGGGGAAATTGAAGCGGCGCTGGGGTGCCGAGATGCGTCGGTACATCTGGGGCAGTTGCGCATCGAGTTCATTATCGTAGGTACGCATGAATAGCAGTTCAACATTGGCAAACTCGATCAGGTCGCCGGCGGTAGTGGCAGCGAGCGGGTCCGCCTCGATGACGAGCGCGCCATTCCAGCTTAACATCGCCAGGTCATCCGGGAAATAGCTCATCGCGGTGATCAGGTTGGTTGCGCCCCGGCTAAGTGGACGCTCCTCACCTAGCAGCGCGGCCTGCACCAGCGGATGCTCGGACAGCGCGGCAATCGAACAGTCGCCGGCCAGTCGCTCTACCAGGAGCATGCTATAGTCCTCAACAATTGGCGAGCGCGCGGGTTTAACGACCGCCGGGCGGATCACCGTCTCTAGCTCTTCCAGCACGGTCAGAAAGCGCTGCTCAAGCGCTTCGGGCAGCATCTGGATGGCCGAGAAGAAGCGGGCCACCGTTAACCACTCGGTCGGGGACGGCAGCGGCATCTCCAGAACCAGCACCACCGCACCCAGGTCATAGATGCTGGCCCGGAGGTTGCCCTCCAACGCAACCTGCGCCAGCTCAATTGCCATTGTTCCCAGGTCAACCCCTACCGGTGGCTGCGCAATATCCAGGCTCTCCGACTGCCGCACGCGTGCCGGCGGATAGCGCCGGGCCGATGGCGCCGCCAGACAGTCCTGAACTTGTTCCAGATCAATCTCATCGCCAATATCGTAGAAGCGGGAGAGCGTCAGTGTGCCCACCTGAATTGCCGGCGGATAGCTGGTATCCGAACCGGCCGTGGACACTGATAACGAAGCTGAATTCATTGTTTACAGTCCAGACGTAGACAAGCTACTCTACATCGCTCGACGTGGCGATCCGCATATCGCCGGTACTGATGCGTGCCGTGACCAGCGCAATCACCTCCTCAGCGCTCTCCTCGATTGGTTTGTCGGTGACATCCACGGTAGCAAACTTCCCCTGCCGATAGATCCGGCGGATTGCCCGCATTTCATCGTCGATATCATCAAGAGAGAGATAGGTTGAACCCAGCGCAACATTCAGGCGGCGCTGGCGCTTGTGACGATGAGCCGTCAACTGATCGGGATCGATCACCAGTCCGACCACGCGGCGGTGGTCGATCTCGAACAACTCCGGGGGCGGCGGCACTTGCGGCACCAGCGGTACATTCGCAACTTTCCAGCCCTCCACAGAGAGATACATACTCAATGGCGTTTTGCCCGCACGCGATGGTCCGGTCAGCACAATCTCGGCCTTGTGCAACTCCTGTGGGTTACGCCCATCATCATGCGCCACGGTAAACTCAATCGCCTCTACCCGCCGGAAGTAGGCTTCATGTAGTTGCCGATAGAGCCCCGGCCGGCCGACCGGCTCCTCGGCCAGCACCGCCGACAACCAGCCCAGCAGATGCCCTACCAGGTCAATCGAGGGGATCTGCCGGGCATCGGCGGCCTCCGTCAGCGCCTGGCGCAAATTGGCATCCATCATCGAGTGGGCAATCATGCCATTGGCGGCGGCAACCCGCTCAATGACCTCGTTAACCTGAGCCACATGTCGGATACGCGGGATAACCGCCACCGGCACCTCCGCGTTCTTAAACTGCGCCAGTGAACTGCGTACCACCACCTC
>CAKZQX010000832.1 GCA_937141995.1 uncultured Chloroflexaceae bacterium
GTTGCGCCAGATCAACCCGGCGATCTCGCCCGAACTGGAAGCCATTGTCATGCGGGCGCTAGAGTACGATCTCACGGCCCGCTGGTCCACCGCTGAAGAATTCAAGCAGGCGCTGTTAAGCGTTCCCGGTGTGGCAACAACGACGCCGGCGGCGCACTCCGCCGGAGCGGTTGCACCGCCCATTTTGCGGAAAAGCAGCGAGACGACTGAAGTAATCTGGAGCTTTACCTGCGAGGATGAAGTTCGCTCCTCGCCCTATGTCAACAGTGGGATGCTCTTCATTGGTTGCTACGATACCAACCTGTATGCGCTTGATCTGGCGCGGGGTGAATTCCGTTGGAAGTATGCAACTGAGGGCGGCGTCAGTTCTTCGCCGGTTGTCTGGGAAGATTTCGTCATCTTTGGTTCTGAAGATGGTGCGGTATATGCACTCGATAAGCGGCGTGGTAAGCTGAGTTGGACCTTCCGCACAGGACGCGCCATTCGCTCCTCGCCCCGCTTGTATGATCGCATTGTATTTATCGGCTCGGATGACCAGCACTTCTACGCGCTGGATGGCTTGCGCGGCAGCATGATCTGGAAGTATCGCACCTGGATGCCGATTCGCTCATCAGGCTTTGCGACGAATGAAGCCGTTTTTATCGGCGGGAACGACGGACATGTCTACTGCCTGGATATTCGGAACGGCGGGATCAAATGGAAGCAGCGTACCCAGCAACCGGTTATCTCTTCGCCGGTCTTCAGCGATGGACTGGTCTTTGTTGGGTCGATGGACAACAATCTGTATGCCCTCGACAGCGAAGGTGGCTGGCCGGCCTGGCGCTACCGCACCGGGCACTATGTGAATGCTCGCCCATGTGTTTTCGGCACACGCGTGTTCGTCGGCAGCGCCGATGGCAATATGTATGCCCTGGAGAAGAAAAACGGGCGACTGGCCTGGAAGTATGAGACCGACAGCCAGATTGCCTCTTCCCCCTGCATAGACAATGGGCGGATCTATTTTGGGGCAATTGATGGGAATGTCTACTGCCTGGATGTGGCATCGGGCTCACTGGTCTGGAAGTACCAGACGGGTGCGCCGGTTGTCTCTTCTCCGACCATACTGGATGGCGTGGTATACATTGGCTCGATGGATCATCAGGTGTATGCACTGAAAGCCTGAGCAAACACAGACGGTATTGAGGATTGGGCAATGTAACTATTGCCACACGGAGAGCGGTTTATGGATTTTTTGCGTAGACTCTTTCGCAGTGAGCAGCATGACGCGTCATCTACATCTACCAACCAGCCTGCACCGGATATCACTGTAACCGTTGCCGGACCTGACCAGCATGTCGCGTCCGACAACGCTGCCGCCGATGCTACACCAACCGATCCTGCGGCCGGGCCGGCGGCGGGAGAGCCGCATCCGCCGGCTGAGGAAGCAGATTCCAAGCGGCACTGGTGGGAAGAATCCACCCCGCCAACTGAACGTAGCTCCACCGTTGTCACCACCAGTGCCGCTTCTGTGGAGGCAGACACGTCGGATGCGGAACAAGCCGCCGGAGATGAGCACCACAGCGCGGAAGATGCCACGGAAGGTGCCGATACTACCACACCGGACGCGGAGCAACCCGCTGCCGACGAGGAATTTGTGCCTTCGAAAGCACCCACGGAACCGCTTTCTATCTCCCGAACACCCATTCCTGAGACAACATCCGAAAGCGCGGCGGAATCGTCTGAGCCGACATCCTTAGAGTCCGTGGCTGATTCCGAGGCACCGGATGCCGCGCCGGACGCCGAGGGTGCCACAACACCGGACGCGCCGGACGCCGAGACCGATCCGGCTGCAACTACCGTGGAGATGGAAGAAGAAGGTACGCACCGGCTGAGTTTCCAGAGCGCACCGCGCTTGAGCAGTCGGCATTCGGCCCAGGGACTGGCTGCCGCAGCGCTGCGCGATGTCGGGCGGATACGCCAGAATAACCAGGATAGTGTTTTCGCAACACTGACCACCCTGCCGCGCGAAGGGGCCGATCTGCCGATGGGCCTGTTTGTGGTTGCCGATGGTATGGGTGGTCACGACAGCGGCGAACTTGCCAGTCGGCTGGCCGTGCGCAGTGTTGCTCAGGAAGTCATCTCGCAACTGATTATGCCCGCTCTCGACGATGCCATGACCGAGGCGCTACAACCTCTGATGGTTGCGGCGGTTCAGGAAGCCAATCGTACCATCTGGGATCATGCGCAAACGGTTCACTCCGATATGGGCACAACCTGCACGGCTGTGCTGCTAATGGGACAGGCGCTCTACATTGCTCACGTCGGCGACTCGCGTGCCTACCTGCTTGAGGCGGGTGGTCTGCGTTGCCTGACC
>CAKZQX010000833.1 GCA_937141995.1 uncultured Chloroflexaceae bacterium
GGGGGTGGACGCTGAACTCGGCTGGAAGTTGATAGTGACACTGAGAGTATCCGCCGATACATTGGTTGGTGTGCCGGTTCCCAGGAAAAGTGCCGGGAAAACAAAGAATGCTACCAGCAGCAGCATGATATGGGGTCGGTTGTTTCGCATCATTCTCCTCCTTAAGATGTGCTGTGCGATTTGATGCAGCGTGCCGGGTCGTAGCGTGCGCTGTGGATGATCAGCCGGCGGCAACCGGCCGGGTGTACCACTCACCTGTGCGCGGAGCAGCAGGTATGTGGCCTGTACAGAGGGTAACAAAAATGTTACTGCACCGGCTACCCAGAGTCATTGACAAATGTATCCAGAATACGGGACTGTGTACTATCAGAGGAGAATGCGGATGCAGTGCGGCAGCATGGCTACCGCACGCTCCATGGCATAGATACCCCCCCGCAGATACGCCGGTATCTGCGGGGGGTTGAGTCATGTTATGTAGTGAATTGTGGGGAACGAACCTGCGCGAGAACGCGCTTAGAAGAGGATCTGATCGGCGGGGACATCCTGCAACCCGGCCCAGGGCGACTGCACCTTGCCGGCCCGCAGTTGCCGACCGAGCCGCATTGACAGCAGCAGCAGCAGTGCCACGACTAAACCTACCAGCGAGGCAGCATACACGGTCGTGTAGCCAATGACCACGCTGCCGGTGAAGTGTTGCGCAATGTCACGCGCCAGACCACCACCAATCGTACCAAAGCCCTGTGCCAGCGCCTGCGAAACGCCCCACAGACCGAGAAATAGTCCCGCATGGCCGCGATCAGTAATCGTCATAATCAACGCCAGGCTGCCGACAATGAACATGCCCCGGCCCATGCCGATCAGCCAGACGCCGGCACGAAACGGCCCGACAAGCGCGGCATCGCTGGCGTAGCTAATGACCAGGAAGCCCAGGATGCCACTGGCACACCCCAGAAAAATCGGCAGCACGGGTGAGCGCCCCCGCCAGAGCAGCCACCCGGCCAGTGTGATCGCGGTCAGCATCGCAACGCCCCACCATGCCGTCAGGCGGGTTGTCGCGGCAACGCTCATATTTAACACCTGCCCGCCGTAAGGCTCCAGTAGCACATCGTGCGTGGCGAAAGCGGCGGTCGCAACAAAGAGCAGCGCGAAGATCCCGCGCATCATCTTCTGCCCGGCCAGCATGCGCAACGACTCGCCCAGCGAGAGCCGTACGCGGATGGCATCCTGCTGCGAGGCAACTTTGCCGTCAGGCCGCAACCGCTCCTGCCCCCACAATGACAAAAATGTCAGCGCAACGAAGATCACCGCCGAGCCCTGCATCACCCGAATCAGGCGCATCGGATTGTAGTCGATAAGGAACATCCCGACCAGAACGGAACTGACGATGGTGCCCAGCACCAGCATAATCCATAACACAGCCAGCACCCGTCCGCGCTCATGCGGGGCGGTAATATCGCTGACCAGCGCCAGATAGATTGTCTCAACGATATTCACGCCGATGCCGTAGGCCAGGAAGATCATCGTACAGATCACCATTGCCGGCCAGAATCCGATTGCCCCATTGCCGCTGAGCAGAATCAGCGAGAATGGCGCAGTCGCCAGACCACCATACGTCAGCATTGCGCCCAGAACTACGTAGGGTGTACGCCAGTTGCCTCTGGCCCGTTCCTGATCGGAGTGAAAGCCAATCAACGCGCGCGCGGGCGAGACGAAGTAATGAATCGCAATGAGAAAGCCGACCGCGACGGCCGGAATGCGTGCTTCGTCAATCAACACCCGGTTGAGCGTACCGGTCAGGGGCGCAAGCGAGAGCCCCATCCCAAACTGGAATAGTCCCAGACGTAGAACATGGAGCCATCGGCGCATGGCCCGGTGTTGGTCAAGCCAGGCCTGGGTCTGGTGCTTCAGTTTTGCAAGCCGACCAAGTTGCCTGCGGACTACGACCATCGCTCTGCCTCCTTATAACAGTACGACTTCAGAATTGTACATATTATAGCACAGGGTATCCATATTATACAGGGATCAGCGGTCCGAACCGGACGAAACAGTGCAGATGGTAGCCCGCAAATTGCGCCGGATGTGCCGCTGTATGACGCACTGCATAGCATATTGTGGTATCATAAGATTATTATCCTTCACGACAAACCAGCGGGCTGCTTCGGCTGCGCTGTACAAGTGATAGCGTAAATGTATCAGCGAGGACGTATGAGCCGCATCACCGCGACCTTTGCGCGCCTGCGTGAAGCCCATCGGGTGGCGCTTATGCCCTATCTAACGGTTGGCTTTCCGCAACGCGATAGTACGCTCGAACTGGTACCGGCCATGGAAGCCGCCGGTGCCGACATGTTTGAACTGGGTGTGCCCTTCTCCGATCCGCTGGCCGATGGCGCGACCATTCAGCGCGCCACACAGCGCGCGCTGGAGCAGGGTGTCACCCTGTCCTTCTGCCTGGAGACGGTTGCGGCACTGCGTACGCGTGGAGTACAGGCACCGCTGCTGCTGATGGGGTACTACAACCCGCTGCTGCGCTATGGCGTCGAGCGGGCCTGCGCGGAACTGGCAACGGCGGGCGGGGATGGCTGGATTGTGCCGGATGTGCCGCCGGAAGAAGTCCATGAACTGCGGCAGGCCGCAACCACGCATGGCCTTGATCTGATCATGTTTGTGACGCCGACAACCCCCGACGAGCGCATTGCGCAGATCACCCGGCTGGCAAGCGGCTTTATCTACTGTGTCTCGCTGACCGGGGTGACAGGCGCGCGCCAGGCGTTGTCCCTTGGTCTGGCTGACTTCCTCGGGCGGGTGCGCCGCCAGACTGATCTACCGCTGGTGGTGGGCTTTGGGATCAGTACCGCTACGCATGTGGCGCAGGTGGGGCAGGTGGCCGACGGCGCGATTGTGGGGAGTGCGCTGATCAACCATATTGCCGGGTTGCCGCCGGAGCAGATGGTGGCGGAGACCGCCGCCTTTGTGCGGGCACTCCGCACATAGCGCCGCCGTCGGTATCCTGAGAGTTACGCGGTGAGCGTTCAACTCAGGCATGTGCTCCGATGCAAGCCTGGTTGCGCCTACGACAGCATGGTACGTGTATGTTTAGATATTGTGAAGGTTTGTACAAATTAGTTTGTAACCCTGAGATTTATACTAGATCCAAATCTTGAAAAGGGTTAGTGCAATAGAGCAATGGATGCTCATTAGAAACTTCGGTGAGGAGGTACCCGCAGCAGAACACTCGCGGTTTTCTTATTCTGGTTGATTGTTCTCCGGTTGATTGTTCTCTGGTTGATTGTTTCTCTCTGGAATGTGTTGTTCCCTCGCGCCGATTACGAATAGCGGCGCAGAGATTGAACCCGGTACTGGATGTATGCGCGTGATGCAGCACTGCTCCCGTTCCGGCAGGTCTATGGTAGACACATACACTTTCGCTGGAAGAAAGGAAGGGTAACGATGGTAACACTTAAAGATGGCAATATTCCGTCCGAAGAAGAGGTTAAGAAGAAAAATCGCGGCATGGAAGGCATGGTTGCCGCCCGAACGGGTATCAGCCATATCGACGGTGAGAATGGTCGCCTGTTCTACCGTGGTCTTGATATTAACGATCTGGCCGCCAACTCCACGTTTGAGGAGACTACGGCGCTGCTCTGGTACGGTAAACTTCCCACCCGGCGACAACTGGAGCGCTTCCAGGAGAAGTTTGCCGAGAACCGCCTGATCCCCAATGATGTTATCTCGATCTTGCTCTCGCTCCCCAAGAAGACGACACCGATGGGTGTGCTGCGAACAGCCGTCTCCGTTATGGCAACCTATGACCCGGATGAAGGCGATAACTCGCTCGAGGCGAATGTTAACAAGTCGGTGCGATTGACCGCCTCAATGCCTACAGTTGTAGCGGCCTGGGAGCGGATTCGCAACGGGCTCTGGCCGGTTACGCCCAGCACGGAGTTAAGCCACGCGGCCAACTTCCTCTACATGCTGACCAACCGGGTGCCGACTGAGACGGAGGCCAAGGTTCTGGATACGGCGCTGATCCTGCACGCCGACCATGGCCTGAATGCCAGCACCTTCGCCGCGCGTGTCACCGCCAGTACGCTCTCGAACCTGCATAGCTCGATCACTTCGGCCATTGGCACGCTGAAGGGTCCACTGCACGGTGGGGCCAACGAGCAGGTGATGCGTATGCTGCTGGAGGTTGGTGATGTCGATCGGGTGGATCAGTACATGGAAGGCGCGTTTGCCGCCAAGAAGAAGATTATGGGCTTCGGGCATCGCGTTTACAAGGCTGATGACCCGCGTGCTTCCTGGCTTCAGAAGCTCTCGAAGCAACTGGGCGAGTCCACCGGCAACACGCGCTGGTATGAGATGAGTGAACGCATCCGCAAGCTGGTGCAGGCACAGCGCACGCTGCCGGTCAATGTGGACTTCTACTCCGCTTCGCTCTACTACACGCTGGGTATTCCGCTGGACCTCTTTACGCCGATCTTTGCTATCAGCCGGGTCTCCGGGTGGACCGCGCACGTTTACGAGCAGTATAGCGACAACCGCCTGATCCGCCCCACGTCCGAGTATATCGGGCCGGAGGATGTGCCCTATGTGCCGCTGGACGAGCGCGAGTAGGGTTCGGTAGATCATTCCTGATTGCGTAGGATCAGGTAGGAAAATCGGTCATCGGTAGTCAGCGCTCAGTGCCGGCTACCGATTTTTCTTATAAAGGAAAATTCGCCTCCGGCAGGGCGGAAGATTCCATCCTTGTTCACACAAAATTTGCACAGGATGCGGATGTTTTGTGAACAAGAAAAAAAGTACCATGTTGCCGCAGGCGAAAACGGCCGTTGTGAGTGTATGTGTCTGATTTGAACGCCCACCGCGTAACTCCTGTAAATTACACGCGTTACGCGGTCGTTGACCTGAAAGCCAATTCCGCCTCCGGCAGGGTGGAAGAACCCAGATCTTGTTCACGAAATGTTGGC
>CAKZQX010000834.1 GCA_937141995.1 uncultured Chloroflexaceae bacterium
TCTTCTAAAACCGGCGTATTCCATGGCGCGGCCTGGGTTGTCTGGGGTGATGCGCTGTCCAGTCGGCAACTCAATGTGTACATCATGAGCAGGCTTACGATAATAATTCTATGCACCCGAATCTGTTTCGGAACCATCTTCAGTTCTACTTTCTCAGGATATTCCGGTCATATGTAGCCCGGTAGACGTTGTTGTCTTGATAAAACAGCTTATGCACATACAGAAGTTCAAACACCTATTGTCAGGCTACAACCGCTGTGTCGGGCGGGAGCCGGTGATCAGGATATCATCATCGATATGGTTGATGGTACCGTCATGTAAAAAAGCGATAGAGAGTTTCACCGGCCCGGGCTGTTACCTGGTCAGGTACGGACTCATCGACAAAGAGGGTAGTAAGTTGGTGCATCAGACCGCGCAGTTGCATTTCACGAGTCGTTGGCAGGCCGGCAGGCGTATGGCGTAGGAATGTGATGACGCGCTCATCTGGAGCAAATTTGCGCT
This sequence comes from uncultured Chloroflexaceae bacterium, assembly GCA_937141995.1. GTDB lineage: Bacteria > Chloroflexota > Chloroflexia > Chloroflexales > Chloroflexaceae > CAKZQX01. The sequence goes on from CAKZQX010000834.1 coordinate 502, forward strand.
TGTAGCGCACCAACCCCGCTTGATCCCAGTCACTGAGACCAAAGTCCCACCTGGTATAGCCACATTCTCGGGCGTGGATGATGCTCTCCCATGCCAGTAGATCGTTTGGCCGGTAGCCGAGATGGGTGATATCGGAGGCGTTGAACTTATAGTAAATTGTATCCTTCCATCCCAGAAGATAGATGCCACCAATAATTGTATTATCCTGGACAGCGAGCATCAGGAAACCGTTCTGTCTTTCGACAAACTCTTCCCAGAGATTTTCAAATAGACTGTAGGGTTGTGCCAGCATATGGTACTTGTATTTGCGGATTTGCAGATGCATTTCATAAAAACGCCGGAGTTCGGTCTTATTCTGGGCAACACGCACTACAACCCCCGACTTGCGGGCCTTGCGGATCGCGCGGCGGCTAGTCTCATCGATCTGTTGCCAGAGTGTATCAATATCCGGCTGTAGATCGACTCCATGCCAGTGGGCACGGTTGTAATGGGTGAAGCGCTCGTCGCTGAGTGGAAGATCATTGAACAGGCAACGGATGACAATCGGACAGGGGGCTTCCTGAAGGCGTTCAATCAGTCTAGTCCAGTGTATATCTTCCTGAACAAGCGGGTCGCAGTAGTCCGAGAACGGCATAGAAACAATACGTGGATCCATGATGTCATCGATCCGACAGAAGGTCATACCGGCAATTGGTTCGCCCTGGTCATCGGATAGAACGTGGGCCTGGATATTCAGGTCATAGCTTTGTTGGACGACCCGAATCCATTCCGGGCTGTGAAAGAGGGTACTCGGATAATGTTCCAGCAGTCTGCGCCATTTCGCATCTGTGGCGGGATTAATACAGTTCATACGCATCTTTGGTACCTGTCTTCATGGTTAACGTGAACATACCGGGTAAACGACGACGAGTATCTCCTGGTCGGTTCACCGGACGATGCGCACGCAATCTTGGAAGCTGCGTGCTATGCCGACTTCGGCCCGGCTATAGCTATACAGTGATTTCTGAGGAAGAAATTTGAACGCGTACCAGGGTTATCAATGTTTTACAGTAAAATAATTTTCTCACGCCCGTCCATAACATTTCGGGTCGCATTGCGTGTATCCACCACTGCCGCAGAGTGAGTGACGATACGCTGGTAGTCGAACGCGCTGTGGTCCGTAATGATTACTGTGCAATCCGCGCTGGACAGAACTTCGTCTGTCAGTGGGGTTGTATCATAGACATGTCCGTCATGGTCCGTAAACTCCAGAACATGGGGATCACAGGCAATGATCTGCGCACCGTCGGCGGCCAGTAGATCGAGGATTTTGAAAGCCGGCGACTCGCGGTAGTCATCAACATCCCGTTTATATGCGACTCCCAGTAGGAGTACCTGCGCTCCATTGAGTGCCTTGCGCTGCCGGTTGGGGGCTCTGCTCGGAGGACGACGCCACCATCGGAGGAGCCAGCTGTGGCGACGTGAGCGAGACCAGCCCTGGCGTCACCTACGTCGCAGCGACGGACAGCTGTAGCTTCGCCACGAGCGCCCAGGTCGTCGGCTGTGGCACCCTCGGCTGCGAGAGCGACTTCAGCGACATCAGTGACGACAGCGGCGATGAATCCGGCGACGACAGTTTGCACTTGTCGCTCGTCGATTGATCCCCAGGTAAAAATGCAATGG
>CAKZQX010000835.1 GCA_937141995.1 uncultured Chloroflexaceae bacterium
GTGAGCAGGGCAAAGGAAGCACCTTTAGCTTTATCATCCCTCTCCAGCAACCTGAAGTGACCGACAAAGCCGATGGGGATGACGAGTGAGCGCAATACATCTTGACAATCGATTATTACACTACGAGGTCTTTGGGCGCGGCCAGCCGATTATCTTTCTGCATAGCTGGCTGGGCTCCTGGCGCTACTGGGTGCCGACGATGGACCTCGCGTCCGAGCGTTACCGTGCATACGCGCTTGACTTCTGGGGTTTTGGTGAGTCGGAACGAACTCACGGGGATTTCACAATCTCCGAGTATGTCGAGTTGCTGTACGGTTTTATGGACTACATGGGCATCCAGCGGGCTAACCTGGTAGGCCATGGTATGGGCGGCATGGTGGCGATCCGCGCGGCGACCCAGCGCCCGGAGCAGTTTATGCGATTGATGGTCGTTGCGGCACCATTCGAGGGCGCGGTTCTGGGGGAGGTACTCAAACCCGGGGCGTTGTCCCGCCTGATCGGGCGGAATAACCCGACCAATGTCTGGGCGAAGCTGATCCGCAGCATCCCGGTTGATGATCCGGAGGTCCAGCAGGAACTGTATGAAGACACCGAGAGCCTGAGCGAGATGGTTGTCCAGAAGGTGCAGCAGTCGATCCTGGATACCGATCTGCGCGCCGATCTGGAGGCGTTAAGCGAGACGCCCCTGCTGGGTGTGTACGGCAAAAAGGATACCATCGTGTCGCCGGAGCATGCCGGCCAGTTCCTGGATAATGAATCCGACCGTCCGCATCAGTTGATCGAACTGCCCCAGGCAAACCACTTCCCGTTCCTGGAGCAGTCAAACAGCTTCAACCGCTTGCTCATGGATTTCATGGTCAGTAAAGGCACACCCGTGGAACTGAAAGAGGAGTGGCGGCGACGCGTTTCCCAGCGCGAGTATCTGTAAAAGTGTGTTGAGCTATCATTGTTGCCCCTGTTCGGCACCCATAGCGAGCCACGTCGCTCGCCTTGCCCCACCTTCCTCGTTCCTGTTTCGCCGCACGTACGTAGGCCGGTCTGGCCTGAACCGGCTATCCTGCCCTATGCCCGCCCCCTGACGGCCTCCAGCACAAGTTCGGCCACATCTTTCCGCGCCGGCGTTTCGTCCATCCCGGCATTTTTGGCCGCGTCCTCAAACATAATCATACAGAAGGGGCAGGCCAGTGCCAGTGTTTGCGGCTCGGCAGCGCACAGTTGCCCCAGGCGGATTGTGTTGATGCCCGCCTTGCCCCAGCCCTCCATCCAGACATTGCCCCCGCCCCCGCCGCAACACATAGCCCGCTCACGGTTGGCATCCGGTGCTTCGACCAGTTCCACACCGGGAATACCCGCCAGCACTGCGCGTGGCGTGGCATAAATCTCATTGTAGCGCCCGATGTAGCATGGATCATGGTAGACCACCCGCTCATTCACCGGGTGGTTTAGTTGCAGCCGTCCCTGCCCGATCAGTTGCGCCAGCAAGTCGGTATGATGAACGACCTCGTACTCCGTGCCCGCGCCACCGCCAAACTGTGGATACTCATGCTTAAGCGTGTTAAAGCAGTGGGCACAGGTGGTCACTACCTGCTTGAAGCTATACTGCTGCATCGTCGCAATATTTGTCTCGGCCTGTGCCTGGTAGAGCAATTCCTCCCCCATGCGCCGGGCCGGGTCGCCGGTACAGGTCTCTTCCTCCCCCAGAATGGCAAAATCGACATCCGCTGCCTGGAGCAGTTCCACCATCGCCCGCGCCACTCGCTTACTGCGGTCGTCGTAGCTGGGCGCGCAGCCTACCCAGTAGAGCAGATCAACCTGTTGTTTTTCCGCCAGGAGCGGTACTTCCAGCCCGGCGGCCCAGGTTGTGCGGTCGCCGGCAGGGAGTTGCCAGGGGTTGCCCGCGCTTTCGATCCCCTCCAGCACCTGCTTGACACCCGGGGGTACTTCGCCGGCGATCATCGTCTGATGCCGACGCACATCCACAATATCGTCTACATGCTCAATCATTGCCGGGCACTCTTGCATACAGGCGCGACAGGTAGTGCAACTCCAGATCTCATTCTCGGTAAAGAGCGGACCGTAGAGCGGCACTGCTCCCGGCGTCTCCGGATCGACTGCCCGGTCGGTTGCCAGGTCGCGGATCGATCTAATTGTGCCGTCCGAGGACTGCACCGGCTCACCATGCATCAGGTCATGCATTTTGGTGATCAACCACTTGGGCGAGAGGTCCGCGCCGCTGGCATAGGCCGGGCATACGGCCTGACAGCGGCCACAGCGCATGCAGGCATCCAGATCCAGCCGCCGTTTCCAGGGCAGATCGGCCAGGGTTGCCAGCCCCAGCCGGGGCGCGTCCTGCTCAATCTCGGCCGCAAAGTTGGGGATGGGATCGAGTGCGCCGCGCGGCTTGTGTTGATAGAAAAACGTATTGAGTGGCGTGTAGAAGATATGCTTGAACTTGCTGAAAGGCAGCGTGGCGATAAACGCGGCGGTTGCCAGCGCATGCGTAAACCAGAGGAGTTGATGCAGCACCAGGCCCACGGGACTACCGTCGCCCAGGCCAATACTGCGAAAAACCGTCGCCAGCCCGAACCCGACGTAGGAGAGCCGCGCCCAGGCCTGCGTGTAGACCGGAATCTCCGCCGCGCCCAGGGTCTGGTTGGCGAGACGCAGCCCTTCCAGCAGGAACCCACCGGTACCCAGGAAGAGCAGTACCCCCAGCACCCAGGCATCGGTGTCGCGGTTGTCAAGCCGGTCAGGATGGTGCCGGTAGCGCCGCCACCAGGCCCAGCCCAACCCGCCGATAAAGATCAGCCCCAGCGTATCGAGCACGACTTCGTAGACCTGGTAAAAGCCGCCCACCAGGATTTGTCCGGCAGCGGGACCCATCAGCGGAATGGTAAAATCCTCCTCAACGGCAATAATATCGGTACCGATAAAGAGTGCCAGGAAGCCCGCGAAGATCAGCAGATGCATCATGCCCGGCCAGTATCGGCGTAATACCCGCTGCTGTCCAAAGATTTGTACCAGCAACTCCCGCGTACGTGCGGGCAGTTCGCCGATTCGCATGTCGGGGCGGCCACTGCGCCAGCGTGCAATATCACGCATGATCCCCACGGTCATGATGATCGTGGCGAAGGTAACCAGGAGGTAGAGAAAAATCTGTCCGGCGTTCCCGGGGATATTCCAGTAAATTTCCCGATAGGGAATGCGTTCTTGCATGATCGCGCCTTTGCAGTATTCTGGTTAATACCAGTTTGCCATGAAACCAGCAATCAGTTGGAACGGGCGCAATAAGCACAGGACGGCAGTTCCCATTCATCACTTTTGCGTCCGCGCTGATCTCTGTGGCTATGACAACCAATTAGTATAAGCCGGCAGGCAGATGGGCCAGGCGTTTTGTAAATAGTATCATTTCCGACATACCACGTCAACGCAGGAGCAGACAGAGACAAAACAGATCAGCAGAGGACAAAGAAGACATACATTGTCCGATAGATATGCGCCGGTCACGCTTTGTCCCGTGTTCCGTTGCGCGCTGTTTTGAGAGGTGCTGCGCGCCGGCAGGTGCCTGGCAGAAAGCAGAGCGGCGAGATCACACGGGGCACGTTAGGCAGGCGTGTCGGCTGCGG
>CAKZQX010000836.1 GCA_937141995.1 uncultured Chloroflexaceae bacterium
ACACCGACGAAGACGCCGGTGCCGCCGACAGCGACCAATACACCGACGAAGACGCCGGTGCCGCCGACAGCGACCAATACACCGACGAACACGCCGGTCCCGCCGACGGCGACCAATACACCGACGAACACGCCGGTCCCGCCGACGGCGACCAATACACCGACCAGTACACCAGAAGCACTGGGGGCAATTGGTGACTTTATATGGGAAGACGACAATGTAAATGGCGTTTATGACGACGGTGAATATACTGGATGGGAAGCCGTTGTGGAGATCCATCTAGACGATGGTGACAACGTCTGGGAACCAGGCGGAGATGATGTTCTGCTTGAGTCCTTTATCACCGGTGAGGACGGATTGTATCTGTTCACCGATCTTCCGGCAGGAACCTACTGGGTGTATGTAAACACGGAATCTCCCGATAGCTACTACGGCACCAATTGGGTTCCAACGACGGCAAATCCGTACATGGTTGAACTTGCTCCGGGCGAAGTATACCTGGATGCGGATATTGGAATATACTCCACTAGTTCATAATCGTTAGTCGGGTCCGAAGCAACAGGCGGAGGTTGGATAATCCAACCTCCGCCCTTTGTTATCGTTGGATACTTATTTACAGGAGTTATGTGGTGGGATTTTAGACCACGAAGAACACGAGATGAGCGAACATCGCGCAATTGCCAATGTTGCCATGTATCAGGCGATCCTGCATTTGGTGGGGCATATCGCCTCCGGCAGGGCGGAAGGGATCAGATCTTTTTCACAAAAAAATTCACAACGTGATTTTTTTGTGAAAAAGAAAAGAGTGTACCATGCGGCCGCAGGCGAATCGGGCTTCCATCAAGTGAAACGTCCGGTTTGCATGTTCACCGCGTAACTCGTGTTATGGAAGAGATACCCGGTCAAAACCAGCACTATCCCTGAAGTTGCCGTACTTCCTCACCGATGATCTTGATGCCGGCATGCACCTTGGCGGCATCCCCCGCATAGTTCAGCCGAAAGCACTCATACTTATGCTGCCACTCTGACTGGAGCCCCGGAAAGAAGTAGTGTCCCGGTACAACCACAACTCCCCGCGCCTTCAGTCGCTCGTAGAGTTCCTGGCAGGTAACCGGCAAACCGGGAAACCAGAGCCAGAGGAAAATGGCCCCCTCGGGTTTGTGAATGTGAAAATTCGTCCCTGCCAATTCTTCGCGTAGCCAGGTTATCGCCTGCTGGGACTTGTGCTGGTAGTAAGGCCGGATCACCTCCCGGCTTAACCGGACAATCTCGCGCGTACGCACCAGATCGTGTGCCAGGGCCGCGCCGAAGCTGCCGGGAGCCAGGCTGATAACGGCATTCATTCCCGTAATGGCCCGAATGATCTGCGCATCCGCAACGACAATGCCGGTTCGCGCACCTGGAATTCCCAGCTTTGATAGGCTCATGCACATAACGATATGGGGTTCCCAGGCGGCTATCGTCTCGGTGAAAATGATGCCGGGAAAAGGCATGCCATAGGCGTTATCCACAATAAGCGGAATATCGTGCTGGTCGGCAAGCCTGCTCAGCGTCGCAATTTCATCCTCAGTCAGCACATTGCCGGTCGGGTTGGTTGGACGCGACACACATATTGCCCCGATATCTTCCGTGATGGTCAGCGCATCGAAGTCAACTCGATACTTGAAGAGGTTCTGATCGAGATAGTCAATATGCGGCTGGTTGGCAACGAAAAGATTGTCACTGATACCGGCATCTTCATACCCGATATACTCGGGAGCCAGCGGTAGCAGAATGCGTTTGTGTGAACCGTCCGGAAATGCACCGGCGAACATATTAAACAAAAGAAAGAAAGCAGTCTGGCTACCATTGGTCAGTACAATATTTTCGGGGCCGATATCCCAACCATAATCGCGGCGAAATAGATCAACCAGGGCCAGCACAAATGCCTGGTCGCCGCCCGGTGGTCCATAGTTACTAATAAGCGTCTCAAAATCGTATTCACTGTCGAGAATGCGCTCCATGCGTTCACGTACTGCGGCCTGCATCTGTGGAATGTGCGCCGGATTGCCCCCACCCAGCATGATTACATCTGCTTGCTGCGCGGCCTGGCCCAGGTCGTCCATCAGTCGCAGAATACCGCAGTCACCGGAAAACTTCTGGCTAAACTGTGAGAATTTCATAGTTCCTGTCAATATATTTCTGTTACAACTATCCCCATGTGTCCATCAGCCAACGTCCGTTGCGCACACAGGGGCCGTTCCCATTTACTCCTCACGTAATGCATGCGCGGGACTGGTACGCCCCATACGCAAGGCCGGGTAGATTCCCGCCAGCACTGCTGCCGTTATCGCAACCAGCAAGGACTGCGCAAACAGTGCCGGGTCCAGCGATAGCTCCAGGGTCCAGCCAAACGAGCGCCGATTGATGACATGGATCAGCACCAGCGCCATGATGATCCCGACAGGCACGGCCAGGATACCGGCCGTCAGGCCCATCAAACTGGTTTGCGAGAGCACGACGCCCCAGAGCTGGCGCGGCGTCAGCCCATTGGCTCGTAGCATGCCCAACTCGCGGGCGCGCTCGAGTTGCAGTGCCATCAGCGCGCTCAGGATGCCGATAAACGCGACAATCGTCGCCAGCACTCGCAACACGGCTGTGATCGCAAAGGTGCGGTCAAAGATTGCCAGGGTATTGGCCCGCAGTGTCCGGTTTGAGTTAATCACCAGGTTCGCCTGATCCCCAACGCGCTCCCGGAGTTCCTGTACCAGTGCATCTGCGTCAATATCCGGTTCGACATAGAGCCCAAACGAGGAAATATGTGGGTCATTCCAGTATGCGCGATAGGTTGCATAGTCCATCTGGATTACGCCCCGGTCGGAGGTGTAATCATAGTAAACACCCGCAATAGAAAAAACCTGTTCGCCCTGATCGGTACGCAAACGCAGACTGTCCCCGGCACGCAGACCCGTGCGGTAGGCCAGGGGCTCTGAGATAAAGATGGCCCCGTCTGCAAATGCTTCCCAGGCGGCCTCCCGGCTGACCTGCTTGAAGCGTTGCCCGCCGCGCCGTCCGTCCGCGCGATCAATCGCAACCAGTGTGGTTGGTCCAACCGGAGTTTCGACCTGTACATTGCGGAAGCGGGTCCGACCGGCAATGCCGGGGAGTTGCGCAAACTCGGCGGCGATGGCCGGGTCAATCGTAGTAGCAACGCGGTTACTGGTTGTACTCGGCGGCGAAACATAAATATCCGACACCAGGCTCTGGTCAAGCCAGACAACCACTGTCTGGCGAAAACTATCAACCATCACGCCAACACCGATTGTAACACTGACCGCGACCATCAATGCGGCAATCGCCACCGATGTACGACTCAGCGCGTTGACCACATCCCGCGCAGCCATTCGCCCCAGCAGTCCAAACATCCGCCCCAGCAGCGGACGTGCCAGCGCCATAAACCCGACGGTTACACCCGGCGTGAGTAACGCGCAGCCAATCAGGATCGCAAACATGCCCGCGAAGGCCGTCGCCAGCGTCTCCACCTGCGCCTGTGGGGTTTCGACCAGGGTAAACTCAACACCCGTCGGCAGGACGCTGACCTCAAACGTGGGTAATATCAGCAGGACACCACCCAGCGCTATCAACCCCAGACCGAGGAGGGCAGCGCGTGGCACCATCCGGCGGATGTGGGCCTCGATACTGCTACGGCTCAACGCCATGCGCGGAGAGACGCGCATGGCTTCGCGTGCCGGAACCAGCGTTGCCATAACGGTTGCCCCTACCCCCATCAGTCCCCCCTTGAGCAGCACCAGCGGATCAAGCGCCAGTTCCCGCACCGTGACTACAAAGTAGAGGTCGTTGATGGTGCGTGTTACCAGCACAACCAGACCGCGCGCCAGCAGTATGCCCAGGCCCATCCCGATCAGTGAACCGACCAGACTGATTATCGCAGCCTCGGCCAGGATCAGGCGAAAGACCTGCCGCCGGGTTACACCCAGGCAGCGCAGGGTGCCCAGCAGTGCCCGCCGCTGCACGACGCCAAAGGTCATTGTGTTATAGATGAGAAAGATGCCGACAAGTAGCGCCAGCAGACTGAGCGCCGACAGGTTCAACTCAAACGCCTGCGTCATCTGTTCCAGTGTGTTGGTTCGCGCTGCCGGTCGTGTCAACTCGGCTCCCGGTGGGAGCATTGCCCGTACCTCTTCCGGTGTCGGCGTGGTACTGTCGGCACCGGTTGCTGCTTGGTCTGTATCGAGGATCAGGTCAATCCGGCTCAACTGCCCAACCTGGTCTAGCACTTCCTGGGCAGTGGCAATATCGGTAATCAGCAGACTCTCCAGCGCGCGACGGCTCAAGGCATCGTCCGGGTTAAGCAGACCGATGATCTGCACTGCCTGTTGCCGGCTGCCGATCTGCAGTTCCAGCGTATCGCCGGGTTCGATTCCATAGCGCCGGGCCGTCTGCGCCGACATCAAGGCAGTATTGGGCGTAATCAGTAGCGCCGTCAGATCGGTATTCTGATCCTGCGCCTCGGTGCCGGTAGTATAGGAGCGGAATGGTGCTTCAGCCAGGGGATCGACGCCGAGCAGTTGCATAGTGATCCCCTCCAGCGCGGGCACCCTCACATAGCCCTCAACAACCGGAGCCGACCGGCGCACTCCCAGGTCAACCCGCATACGCCGGTAAAGCTGTTCGTCCAGGCCGGCGGGACCGCCCACCACCTGATGTGTGGCGCGTCCGGCAACTGCCTCGGTTGAGAGGGTGAACGCCTGAGTTGCGCCGGCATTTGCCAGATCGATCGAGACGATCATAGCGACACCGAGCGCGACACCCAGAATGCATAACCCGATCTGCCACGGATGGCGCAGCAGATAGCGCAACGAAGTGCGCCAGAGCAGGGTTGCGGGCGATAAAGACGATGTTACAGTTTCCATTATGTTATAAATGCCTGTTACATACAGGAGTTACGCGGTGGACCTTCAAACCGGACGTTTCATTCGATGAAAGCCTGATTCACCTGCGGCAGCATGGTACTCTTTTGTCTTTTTCACAAAGAATTTTCACGAAGTGAAAATTCTTTGTGAAAAAGACAGGAATCTTCCGCCCTGCCGGAGGCGAAATT
>CAKZQX010000837.1 GCA_937141995.1 uncultured Chloroflexaceae bacterium
CCAGTTACGCACTAGAGACAATACCTTTCAAATAACCGGGCTTACGTGATTCCTTCCCTGGAAGAGGATACCGCCTCCGGCAGGGTGGAAGAAATCATTCTTTTTTCACAAAAAAATTTTCACAAAGTGAAAATTTTTTTGTGAAAAAAGAGAAAACCGTACCATGCTGCCGCAGGCGGAACCGTTCTGTAGCGGAGCAACCACCCGGTTTGTCATGCTACCGCACAGGTTCTGCTATTTGAAAAGTATTGTCCCTAACCCCTAACCCCTAACCCCTAACCCCTAACCCCTAACCCGTGTGATACATTATTTATGTATTACATACGCACATGAAGTAATTTTGTCATTTACATATGCTATAGTAAATACCATACTACGACAGTAGTTTTATTTTTCACCCGGATACTCTCGAAGAAAATAACCTGCTTTTAACCAGAGATGAATATGTAAGGACGGAAAACGGTTATGGCTACAATCCTCGTCGTCGATGATCACATCACAAGTCAGCGCCTGCTCAGGTTTATCCTGCAGCAGGACAACCATGCGGTAATAACCGCTCGCAACGGCCTGCAGGCGCTGGAGTGCCTGGAGTGCATCTCCATCAACCTGATCTTGACCGACCTGATGATGCCCGAAATGGATGGGTTGGCTTTCCTGGAACATTTGCGGATGGAGGAGCGCTATCGGGAATTGCCGGTGATTGCCCTCACCGGCAGCAGCCGCGAGCAGGACTACCGCCGGGCCCGTGCGGCCGGGGTGACAGCCCTGCTCACCAAGCCGGTGGAGTCGCAGGAAATCCTCGCCGCAGTAAACGGGTTAGTCCCACCGACCCGCGAACGGGCGGTGGGTGCAACCGGATGGTCTCTGGTGCCGGCAATCCCGTCATAATCCGTCTGTCTGCAATGCTTACAACCCCACGCAACCCTCCCAATCTCCGCCTGGGATGCGCGCCGGCATGATCAACCTGGCGTGTCATCCCGCTGCTATAGTCCCCGTATAACCGTTTTGCGCGTATAATAAACCAGATACCAGGAGAGCATTGAGGGTGCAGGAGCATGACCGCAAACATACCCAGCATGACCGAGCGCCTGCAACAGCAGCGTGATGAGGCACTACGCCGGGCAGAGAGTCTGCGCCGGGTGATTGAACTGATCAGCAGTGAACTGGCGCTTGCGCCGTTGCTGACCCGGATCGTTGCCAGCGCAACCGAGCTGATCGGGGCGCAGTATGGCTCGGTGGGGCTGGTGCGCGAACGCTCGGGGGGCGCGGTGGTCGAGATTGCCGCCGCCGTCAATATGCCCCCCACGGAACTGGGAATGGAGTTCCCGGCCAATGTCGGCCTGGCAGGACGGGTGTTACATGAGCGGCAGTCGCTCTGCATAGCGCGGTATGGCGACCTGGAACAGGTCAGCATCCCGGAATTTGCCGAACACACCGTCATTGGTATTCCGATCTGGTGGGGCCGGCGCATTATCGGCTTCTTTGGCATTGGCGCTGAACCGCCGCGTTGCTTCGATGCGCAGGATATTGAAACGATTACCCTCTTTGCCCGCCATGCCGCGATTGCCATTGAGAATGCCCGCTGCTTTGAACAGGAGCAGCGGCGGAACGAGCGCCTGGCACTGATCGCCCATGTCGGACGCATTATCACGGCCGATCTGCTGATTGACGAACTACTGCAAAATACGGCGGATGCCATGCATGCGCTGCTGGGCTATACCGCCGTGACAATCACACTTGGTCGGCGCACCGACACGCCGCAACCAGACCGTCCGACCAACGAATATGCGGCGGAACCGGAAATGGTTGTACGCTCGCAGGCGGGCCGGACTGCGCCGACTCTGCCGGAGCACGACCCACACTGCTTCCAGGCTAGATTTGTCTTACCACTACTGCGCGGCACGCAACTGCTGGGGACGCTGGCGCTCGCCGGCAGTGAGCCATTTACGGATGAAGATGCAACCAGCCTGCGCATCATTGCCGATCAACTGGTGGTTGCCCTTGAGAAAGCCCGCCTCTTTGCAACGGAACGCCGCCGTTCAACCCGGATCGCGGCGCTCAACCGGATTGGGCGCGTCATCACCGGCAACCTCAGCTCGAACAGTCTCTTTCAGGCAGCAGTGACGGCAATGTATGACGCCTTTCACTTTGACTATGTGGCGGTGGGCATTATCGACCCGGATGATCCGGAGTACCTGATTCTTATGGCCCATGCGGGACGCCAGACCGGCAGCGTGCCGGCAGGCTATCGTCAGCCGCTGCATGCCGGATTGGTCGGCGTGGCGGCCCGGACCCGGCAGCAGGCACTGATGAACAGCGATGCATCCACCCCCGCCTACCCACCGATATCCTGCGCCGCACCGACCGCGGCGGCGCTGGCAGTGCCGATTATTGCCGGCAGCCGCCTGATCGGGATGATCATGATTGCCGCTGAGCAACCGATTGACGTCGAAGAAGCCGAGGATATCACCATCATTGCCGATCAGTTCGGCGCGGCGCTCGAAAATGCCCGACTGTTTGGAAGTATGCAGCAGGCGCTGGAAGTAACAAAGTTGCTGTATGCCGCCAGCCGGCGTATCAGTACGGCGATGAGTGTGGAAGGAGTGATCGTGGCCTACCTGGAACAGGTCGCCGCGCGGGGCCCCTATCCCTGCGCAATTGTACTGCTGGAAGTTGACCCGCAGGACCGCCGCAGAACGATGACGGTACGCGGACGCTGGTCACCCGAAACCGGGATGAACACGGGCGAAGTACGCTGGCCCTACCTCAAAGCGGCCTTCACGCCCTTGCTCGACGCCGGGCAGACTGTCACCTTTGCCAATGTGCAACAGGATACATGCCTGCCGGAAGTGTTGCGGATGGAACTGACCGGTGATGGGCAACTGGCGCTGGCGATGATCCCGCTCATTGTGCGCGGGCGGCGCATTGGCAGCGTGCTGCTCAGTTGTCCCCACGTTCATGAGTGGAGTGCAGCGGACCTGCAACCCTATGAAACCACGGCCGCCCAACTGGCGACCGCGATTGACAGCCGCGAGCAACATCTGTTACTCGCCGAACGGGGCGAGCAGATCGCCGTGCTGGAGGAGCGCCGCCGCCTGGCACGCGAACTGCATGACTCGGTGACGCAGTCGCTCTTCAGTATGAGTCTGCTGGCTCAGGTAATTCCGGATCTCTGGGAGATCGACCGCGATGAGGCGCGCCAGTCCCTGGAGCAGATCCGCGAGTTAACCCGCAGCGGACTGGCGGAGATGCGCGCGCTCCTGTTTGAGCTACGCCCGGCCGCCACGACGGAGCAGAATCTGGCGCAGGCACTGCAGCAGCAGGTTGCGGCGTTTGAGCAGCGCACCCGGATTCCGGTTGTAGTCGAGATCCAGGAAGAAGATGCCATTCCAGAAGCAGTGCAGCCCACGCTGCTGCGGATCACGCAAGAGGCGCTGATGAATATTGAGCGGCATGCCCATGCACAGCGGGTAGACCTTTTCCTCACCGGGCGGTCGCCCATGCAGTTGCGCATCAGCGATGATGGACAGGGCTTTGATCCGGCGCAGATCGAACCGGGTCACTTTGGCCTGATTTCGATGCGGGAACGCGCCGCCATTTTGCACGCCCACCTGACGATTCGCTCCGCCCTCGGCCAGGGAACTACCATTCTCTTCGAGTGGCCCGATCCTAACCAATCCTAAAGGATGTGCCGCCTTATCTACAGAACTTATACTGATTCGTTGTCATAGCTACTAACGGCGTATTTCGCCTGCGGCAGCATGGTACTTTTTTGTCTTTTTCAGGCACATGTGGCACGTTGTGCCACATGTGCCTGAAAAAGGCTGTGCCATTCCGCCCTGCCGGAGGCGAATGGAGCTGTTTATCCAGGCAGATGCCTGGTTTGTAACCTTCCGCGTACCTTCTGTTATCTACGCAATTCCCTTAGAAGAAGATTGGACAAACACCCGGTGTCAGGCACCCGATATGGTGGCACAATACCACCATGAAAGAAGAGCATGACACAGGTCAATCAACACCACCACACAACCGCTCGATCTTGATCGTCGAGGATGATGATCGGGTACGCCGGATTCTGGTCAAGTTTTTGGGCTGGACCGGCGAGTGGAACGTGGTGGGTGAGGCAACCGATGGAACAATGGCGGTCACGCTGGCCCGGCAGTTGCATCCCGACCTGATCCTGCTCGATCTCTGGCTACCCGACGGCAATTCGCTACATCTGATACCGGCGCTCCTCACGCTGACCCCCGCGCCACTGGTTGTTATTCTTAGCGCCGACGATACCGAAGCAATGCAAACGCAAGCCCGCATGCTGGGAGTCGCGGCCTACCTGCTCAAAACCACGCCGCCGGATGAACTCCTGACTACCCTGCGGACCATCGCCGGCCAGTCATAGGCCGGGCAGCACCGCCACCCTCCCGGAAGCAGTCAGCTTCCGGGAGGGTGGCGGCCTGGATGTGCTAAAACCATGCGTGCCGCAGCCACAGAGCAAGCTAATCTATCTATCCGATCCTGGTCATCTCTGCGCCCGCTGCGTCTCTGCGGTGAGAAAGAAAGCTCGTTGTCGTGCTATGATAATAAATCGGTATTAAACCTCCCGAATACGCGCCATCGTATCCATATCGGCATACTGCCCGGCGCGAAAGGCATAGCGGCGATGCGTTCCCTCAGTCACAAATTCAAATGCCCGGTAGAGGTTAATCGCACGCCCATTATCACTAAAGACCATCAACTCCAGGCGTGCCAGGTTGAGCCAGTTGTCTGCCAGATCAATCACGGCCTGCATCAGCGCCGCCCCCACGCCCCGCCGCTGCCAGGCCGGCGCGACCACAAGTAAACTGAGATGCCTCGTGTGGCGCGCACGCGGTATCGGGAGCACGATACAGGCCAGCGTCCCCACCACCGCCTCCCCGATGCAGGCCACCAGCCCATAGTGTCCCTCGGACGGGTCCGTCAACTGCCGGCGCAGGCGGGCTAACGGGGTGAACGGCATGGCGCTGGTCCAGTACATCACCTGGGGATCGGCAAAAATACGGTGGAGCGCCATATAATCCTCCGGCCCGGCGTGGCGCACGGTGACAGGAATAGCGGGTGCCGCGCGCTGCACGGTTGCCGGTAACGCAACTGCCGCGATCTGTTGCTCCGGGTGCTGCGCGCCGACAGTATACCGGTTCGGGTAAAACTGCTCATCACGTATCATTAATAGGACTTACGCGATCGGTTCCAACCCCGGCATGTGCCTGGATAAACGGCCCGACTCGCCTCCGGCAGGGCGGAAGCACCCATGCTTTTTCACAAAAAATTTACACTTCGTGCAAATTTTTTGTGAAAAAGATCAAAAAGGACCACGCTGCCGCAGACGAATCCGGCTTCCATCGGGTCAAACGTCCGGTTTGCATGTCAACCGCGTACGTCCTGTCATTAATCAGATCTCCTCCGCTGATGATGGATGTCCCGGTGGGGACACATCACTGTAGAGCAGGTGCTTCGTCGCTGGAGTGCGATGCGCTTACACCATAGCACACCAGACCGGGAGGCTACATAGGGTATCGGTCTTAACCGAACTAAGGGAAGACCGTAGAGCGGGTGCCGTATCCCCGGCAAGACGTACGGCGTTGCCTTAGCCGGGAACCACCCGCGGCCTGAAGCCAGACGCGCACGATTGCGGTAGCATATTCCTGTGACCAACAACGGTCACACCTGTTCACGGGAGGAAACCAATGTCATTGCGCATATTTTTCTGGCTGGTCATCCTGGCGCTGTTCTGGGGACCGGGCTTTCTGCTGGTCAAAGTTGCCGTTCAGGATATTCCACCGATTACCCTTATGGCCGGGCGTGTCGGCGTGGCAACCGGCCTGCTCTATCTCATCTTGCACCTCCAGGGCGGGACATTACCGCGCTTCGGGCCGATCTGGAGACATTTTGCGCTAATGGGGCTGTTTGCCGGCGCGCTACCATTTGGGCTGGTGAGCTGGGGGCAGCAGTATATCGACAGTGCCCTGGCAGCAATGCTGGTGGGCGTTGTGCCGCTCTTTACAGCGATCCTGGCGCACCTGTCTACACCGATGATCGCTTGACACCAGTGAAAACCGCCGGTATCCTGCTGGGATTTAGCGGCATGGCGGTGCTGCTGGCCCCAACGCTGCTGAGTGGCATGCAGGCCACCACCTGGGGACTG